>JALULB010000001.1:0-482 GCA_027041035.1 Sedimenticola sp.
CGCCGTCGCCGCCATCGCCGCCGTCCGGCCCACCCCTGGGAATATATATCTCACGCCGGAAGCTGACGCTGCCGTTGCCGCCATTGCCGGCCTCGACGCGGATCGTTGCTTCATCGACGAATTTCATTTACTTATTGGCCGCATCTAACGTAGACATATGTAGATTTATTGCCAGCCACAAAGCTCAGAAAAAATACTGTAAGAACTCGAATGCTGTTTTATCGCTTGCCCCAAAGGCATAAGAAGCTGATCTAGCTCTGTTGATGTAACTTCACTCGTTACCGTGAGTTCTCGAAACCGTTTTTTAACAAGCTCGTAGCACTTGGCCATATATTTTCCATTTCCCACTGTTTTCCAGCCACCCCCGTCTTCTCTAAGAAGTAATGTAGATCTACACATGCAGTGATCCTCAGCGGAAAACGTAACATCAATAGCCCAAAGAGCCCTAAGTATATGCTGATCGTAGATTGGGCTATCATTAT
>JALULB010000001.1:492-6104 GCA_027041035.1 Sedimenticola sp.
ATCATTATCTTTTAAATGCTTCGCAAAAGCATAAAACACCACATCCGTAGCCGCTGGTCCGATATCATCCTCGCCGTAATATCTTACAAAATTCTTATACGTATTCCATTTTCCAAGTTTCCATAGCAACGCCTCGGCTAAATTTGAGGGCGTACTTGAAATTTTGTTAGCAAATGATTCAGTACTGACTAAATTGGGATACTTTATTGCGTCGTAGGTGTATCCAATGGAGGCAAGCTGCTTTAACGCATCGGTTAAGGTAGTCCGACTAATAACACTATCGTTCGAGATGGCTTGCTGGAGTGTCGCAATGAGTTTTTTCAATGCCATATAGCTATCTTTAATAGAGTTCATACAACAAACAGTTATTGGAAAATGCAACGAAAAAAGCCCCGCCGAATCGATCAGACGGGGCTTCTTCTTGTCGGCATGACCCCGCCAGCGGGGCCCCGGCCGGGATGTCAGGCGGGAACGACGCTGACAAACTTGCGATTCTTCGGACCCTTGACCTCGAATTTCACGACGCCGTCGGCGGTCGCGAACAGGGTGTGGTCGCGACCGCAGCCGACATTCACGCCGCCATGCACGCGAGTGCCGCGCTGACGGATGATGATACCGCCGGCCTTGATGGCCTGACCACCATAGACCTTGACGCCAAGGCGTTTGCTTTCGGAATCGCGACCGTTGCGTGTACTGCCGCCTGCTTTCTTATGTGCCATTCTCTCTACCCCTTCGGCTTCAGCCCGCGCTGATGCCGGTAATCTCAAGCTCGGTGTACCACTGACGGTGACCCTGACGCTTCATGTGATGCTTACGACGGCGGAACTTGAGGATTTTCACCTTCTTCGCCCGACCGTGAGATTTTACCGTTGCGGTCACCTTGCCACCGTCGACATAAGGCGCGCCGATCTTGACATCCTCGCCATCGGTAACCATCAATACTTTATCCAGATCGATGCTGCTGCCTTCTTCGGCCTTCAGCAATTCAACCTTTACTACATCACCCTGGGCAACACGATACTGCTTGCCACCGGTCTGAATCACGGCGTACATGAAATAACTCTCCAGTGAATCCCGTCCGCCAGAAGGTTCAGGCGGGCCTTACGAAAGACGCGCAAGGATACGCGCCAAGCCGGCCTGTGTCAATGGCGACGATCCGCGAGGCTGACGACCACCGCCTCGCGCGGCAGGCGTGGGATGTCGCCCATCGCCATGTCCGCAGACTCGTTGCCGACACCCTGAAGCCCACGCAATGCCTGGAGCAGGCCACCGTCACCGGTGACGCTCTCCCACATCATCTGCGAGATGCGGATGCAGGCCGCCAGCGGGGTACGCGCGCGGCGGCGCTCCTGGTCGATGCGCCATTGCAGGCCGCGCAGGCGTTGCTGGCTGCCGAGCGGCGCCTGCTGGATGGCCTCTTCGATAGCGGCCTGGCGCAGGTCTTCGAAGGCCGGCGGATCATTCTCGGCCAGTTCGGCCCACGCTTCGAACTCGATCGTGGAAAACGCTTTGCTCTTTTTCATGACAATATCCTAAAGCTATTCATTGGGCCTGCCGCTAAGTCGACACAGCCGTTTTCCGCTCTTTCCCGACCAGACCGGGTTAGCTCCGCATCTCTCCAGTCTGTCTTCACATCCTAGCAAAGCCCCCCGCCGCTGTCGCCAAATTGTAAATAATTATCAACAAGTTAGGAAGTCGCGTCCCGATTCAGCAGGACATTCCCGCTGGCAGCCTGCGTGACCCGAAGCAATTCATCCAAACGGACATCGCGTTGTTCACCGCCGTCCGAGCGCAGGCGCAGATATTCGGCGCCATCGCGGGTAAGCAGATCCACGCCGCGCCAATGCCGCAGCCGCTCTCCGTCGACGAGCAGGATATCCAGCGTCAGGCGACGGAGTATCGCAACCTCCAACTGGCTGTGCCAGTCGCACGGGATGGGAACGTAGTCCTTATTCATCATCGAACAGACTCAGCAGATCATTCAGGAATCTTAGTCCATCGGGCGTGGCTTGCAAGCGAGCGGGGTCCGTGGACATCAGGCCACGCGCGCGCGCCTCGGCCAGCGGCCGTTCCAGCACCTCGAACGCAAGCCCGGTGGTCCGCTTGAACAGCGTGGCCGGCACGCCGTCCACCAGGCGCAATGCGTTCAGCATGAACTCGATGATCAGGTCGTGCCGCCGCAGTTCCCGCCGCGACGACACCGCCTCGACCGGGGTCGCGGCCAGATAGTCCTTCGGGTGGCGGCGCATCGCATGGCGCCAGATCCGGCCGTCGACACCGGTCAGCTTGGCGTGCGCGCCGGCGCCGATCGCCAGATAATCACCGAAACGCCAGTAGTTCAGGTTGTGCCGGCAGCGGCGTTCGACACCGGCGGCATATGCCGAGATCTCGTAGCGCCGGTAACCGGCCCGATCCAGGCGTTCACCGCCCGCATCCTGGATATCGGCCAGCACGTCGCCATCCGGCAACGCCGGGGGGCGGTGATGGAATGCGGTGTTCGGCTCCAGTGTCAGCTCGTACCAGGAGAGATGCTCCGGATGCAGATCGATCGCCCGCTCCAGATCGGCCCGCGCTTCGGCCGGGGTCTGCTCCGGCAGGCCGTGCATCAGATCGAGATTGATGTTGTCGAAACCGGCGGCGCGCGCCGTGCGAAAGGCCTCGATCGCCCGGCCGGCATCATGGATACGTCCGAGCCGTTTCAGCATGCCGTCGTCGAAGGACTGCACGCCGATCGACAGACGATTCACGCCGGCGGCGCGATAGCCCGAGAAACGTTGTCCGTCCGACGCGCCGGGGTTGGCTTCGAGGGTGATCTCGGCATCCTGATCGAGACCGCTCAGACCATCGAGCAGATCGGCCACGGCGCGCCCCGAGAACAGGCTGGGCGTGCCGCCGCCGATGAACACCGACGAGATGGCCCGCCCGCCCGCCTGCTCGCGCTGGAGGGTGAAATCCTCCAGCAGGCGGGCGACATAGCGCCGTTCCGGCAGGGCCTCCGGGCGCTGGTGCGAGTTGAAGTCGCAGTACGGGCATTTGCTCACGCACCACGGGATATGGACATACAGGGCCAGTGGAATACCACCGGCCACGGGTGCCTCAGGACTTGTCACGCGCCTCCAGATAGGCGCGTTCGGAGATGTCGCTCCAACGCTTGCTCTGCTGATAGAAAGCGTCGTATGACGCGAACACCTTGCGGCTGAAGTCATCCTTGTCGGCCAGTTCCCCGACCACCTCGCGCGACAAGCGGCGCAGTTCGCGGATCACGTCGTCCGGGTAACGACGCAGATCCACGTGGTGCTTGTTCAGCAGGGTATCCAGCGCCGCCGGATTGCGCGCGGTGTACTCGGACAGCAAGTCCTGATTCACCACCTTGCAGGCGTTCAACACGATGGATTGCAGGTCCTTCGGCAGTTCCTCGAAAGCCTCGCGATTGATCAATGCCTCCAGCGTGGTGCCCGGCTCGTGGAAGCCCGGATAGTAGTAATACTTGGTGATCTTGTAGAAACCGAAGGCCAGGTCGTTGTACGGCCCGACCCATTCGGTGGCGTCGATGACCTTGTTACTCAGCGCGGTGAACAACTCCCCGCCCGGCAGGTTTACCGGCGTGCCGCCGGCGCGCTTCAGCACCTCGCCACCGAGTCCGGGGATGCGCATCTTCAGCCCCTTCAGATCCGCCACGCTGTTGATCTCCTTGTTGAACCAACCGCCCATCTGCACGCCGGTATTGCCCGCCGGCGCCGGAATCAGACCAAAGGGCTTGTACAGTTCGCGCCAGAGTTCCAGACCACCCGCGTGATACATCCAGGCGTTCATCTCCTGCGCGGTCAGGCCGAACGGCACGGTGGAGAAGAACTGCGCGGTGTCCGACTTGCCCTTCCAGTAGTACGCCGCGCCATGCCCCATCTGCGCGGTACCACGCGTTACCGCGTCGAACACCTCGAAGGCCGGCACCAGCTCCTTCGCGCCGTACACCTTCACGCGGATGCGACCGCCGCTCATCTCGCCGATCAGCGCCGCCAGATTGTTCGCGGCGGTGCCCAGCCCGGGGAAGTTCTTCGGCCAGGTGGTGACCATCTTCCAGCGATATTTGGCCCGTGCATGAGCCGTATTGGACAGTCCCAGTCCGGCGCCCAGCGCGGCCGATCCGGCGGCCAGTTTCCTGATAAAATCACGACGCTGCATTCTTCTTACCCTCCACGACAGAAATTCGAGCCGCAATTATGGGCATGATAGTCACCGCCTGCAAAACTTGGATGTTAGCGCGGTACGCATGCTGATCGCGATCAGCGCCGACAGTGGCGTCTCGGCGGCAAGGATACGGCGCTTGATCGAGACCACCGGCCTGCCACTCCGCGGCAAAGAACACACCGACTACCGGCTGCATCTGAGCGACACCCGACTGGAACTGCGCATGCGCGACATGCAGCCGCTGTATGTCGACTTCAGCGCCGGCAAGGCGCGCCACCGGCGGCTGCATGGTGGCGGCAAGGGCCAGATGCTGGCGCGCGCCGCCGGGTTGCGCAAACACCCGGGGCTGGAGATTGTCGACGCCACCGCCGGGCTCGGCCGTGATGCCTTCGTGCTCGCGACCCTGGGCGCGAGCGTCACGTTGCTGGAACGATCCCCGATCGCTCACGCCCTGCTCGCCGATGGACTTCGACGCGCGCTGAACGACCCGGAAATCGCGTCAATCGCATCCCGCATGCGACTGATCCAGTGCGATGCCGACGACTGGCTGCGCAGCGAGCAACCGCGACCCGATGCAATCTACCTGGACCCGATGTACCCACCGAGCGGCAAAACGGCCCGGGTAAAGAAAGAGATGCAGTGCTTCCACGCGCTGATCGGACGGGACGATGACGCCGCCCGGCTGGTGGCAACCGCCCGGCGGCTGGCGACACGCCGGGTCTTCGTCAAACGGCCGCTACACGCGGAGGCCCTCGGTGGCCAGGCGGCCGCATTCAGCCTGCGCGGTAAAAGCACGCGTTTCGATGTTTACCTTCCATTCTGATCCACTTCTCACAATTTAAACGCTTGGCTGCGCGGCCAACAAAAACGATGTAACATGAATTGATAATTAAAAGTAAAAATACGCATTAACTTCCTATAAAACACAATGATTTTCGGCTTTGGCGCCAGAAAAGCGGATGATAACCGCCAATGCAAGGCTGAACACGTGAATATTTGTCACACTTTGAGGTACACGAAATGACTCGTTCCCCCGCCGCAATCAGATCGCACCGATGGCATATGACAACCCTGCTGTGCCTGGCACTGCTGGGCTTTTTTTCCCACCCGATCGCCGCCGAGGCCTCCACCCGAGACATCAAGGAGATGGCAGATGTCTGCATGTATGCCCAGCGCATCTTGAAAGACTATGCGCTGATCGGCATGGGCGTTACCTATCATGATCCCGCCACGGACCTGAAAAAGAACGCGAAGGTGGTAGACAGCTACGTCGCGGACATCGAAAACCATCACCTGACAGGGCAATCGCGCTTAATTCATCGCAAGCACCTTGAGCAAGTAGCGCTGATCCCAACCGGCCTTGGCTCGCTTGGTTTTAACGCCCACCTTGGATGATCGTTCATTCTTGATGAGGTTCAGGGCGA
>JALULB010000002.1:0-2768 GCA_027041035.1 Sedimenticola sp.
GCCTTGTTTTCAGCATGTTGCGCACATCCTTTGTGTAGTAGAACAGACACCATTCGACGGCATAATCGCCGGCCTCACAAGCACGCAATTCCAGCGGATATTGTTCCTCGATGGCGATGTCTTTATCGGCCACCGCGTGTTCGAACGCGCTGTCGAACAACCTCCCGACACGCGCGGCCGGCACGTCGTAGCCGATCTTGAAACGC
This sequence comes from Sedimenticola sp., assembly GCA_027041035.1. GTDB lineage: Bacteria > Pseudomonadota > Gammaproteobacteria > Chromatiales > Chromatiaceae > JALSSX01. The sequence goes on from JALULB010000002.1 coordinate 207, forward strand.
ATCTGCTCGCGCAGCCCACGCGCGGAGGCGAAGCGCGAGTAATTGCGTATCGTCATTCCACGAACACGCGCGTTCTGCAACACGATGCGATGGTTGCCGACCAGATCGAGCAACTCGGAATGAAATACCTTGGTCTTGAACACCACGCCGAGGATATCGCCCGGTTCCTGCAACTCGATGACATCGCCCTCCTCGAACAGCCGACTGTTCAGAATCACCAGTCCGCTGATGATATCCGGCGCCCAGGCGCCCTGCGTCAACGCCAGCAGCACGCCGATGAATCCGACCACGCCGCCGGCCTGCAACAGGCTGGTATAGCCCAGGATCTGAATCAGGCTGATGATGCCGATCACGCTGACCAGCACGGCGGCCAGTAAGGTGAGTACCCGGGAGTTGTAGGTCTCCACCCAGACGATCTCGTCCTCCACTTCCCGCTGCCGGCCAAAGCGGCGCTTGATGAACCAGGAGAGCACATGGAACAGCAGATAATAGATATACGCCGCGACGAAGATCGCGATCAGACGCGTGAACAGGGAATCGCCCAACACCGGCAGCAGCACCTGACTGAACAGCAGGGTCAACAGGATAAGCAGGTTCAGCGCGCGGAAGATGTGCACGCTCATGCCACGGTTTTCCTTGCTCCCGCCAAGCAGGCGCAATACCAACGGCGCGAACAGCATCAACACCAGGTTCAAGCCGATCAGCGCCCAGTGCAACAGGTCGAGCGCGCGGATCCCGCTTATCAGGCTGTTCCACGGCTCTTGCACTAGCGCCACCCCATCGCGGCCAACCAGTTGCCGAGCACGGTGCGATGGTCCGAGGCATCGTCCATCACATAGGCCAGCGCGTGTTCGTTCAGTAAGGTCCACTCCATGCGCCGGCGCGCCCGGCTCCTGCCGCAAAACAGCAGTTGATCGCCTTTTCGCAGCTTGGTATCCGGCTCCGGCATGGCCTGCTGGCTCTGCGCCCGCACCAGCAACAGCGGGATACAGTCCAGGCGCAGATCGCGATCTCGCGGATCGAGCAGCAGATGACGCAGCATCAACGGCTCGCCCTGGCCGATATGCTGATAGACCGCATGCGCCTGTTCATCATTGATCTCGAGTTCCCAGACCTCTGGCGGGCGGCTGCCGGTGACGCCGCTGATGCGACTCACCACCTTGCACGCCCAGGGGTCGTCCTCGCTGCTCGCCTGACTGATGAACAGGCTCAACAGCGGCGTGACCAGCAGCGAGCGAATCCGACTGGCGACGATCGCGCTCGGGTACATGACGATGTCGGCGCCAACCTTGTGCGCGATACTTTCGTTCTCGACGAGGTTTTGCCGCAGTATCACGAACAACTTCGGGTTCAGCATCCTGGCGGTCATGATGATGGACAGGTTGTTCACGTCGTTATCCGTACCGGCGACCAGACCCACGGCATGCTCGATATCCGCCTCCTCCAGGGTCACCGCCTCGGTGCCTATCCCCTCGACGAAATGCCCCTTGCTACGCCCGGTCAATTCCGGACTCGCCTCGATCACGGTGATGTCCACGCCCTCCTGATTCAGCCGACGATACACCGATTTCCCGAATCGGCCATAGCCGCACAGCACCCAGTTGCCATCACGCGGAGGATAGATCGGCTCGGACAGGCGCCCGTGCCGGCTGCCCGCGAGCCATTGCAGCAGCAGGTACAGGCAGGGAGACTGCAAGGCCGTGCTGAGATGCAGCGCGAAGGTTTCGAACGGGTCGATGATATGGTCGGTGCCAAACGACGCCATGTTCGCCTCCACCGCCCGAGACTCGGCGCGGCAGATCACCGTCGTCGCCGGATTCAGCAGTTTTGCCGTCAGGGCGATCTTCAGATTCGCCTCGCTGTCGTTGGTCACCGCGATGACACCGCGGCAACTGGCGTTCTCCAGGCCCGCCTCGACCAGCGCCTGGGGGATGCGCGCGTCCACCGCCAGCGCCGGCACATCCTCGCGCAGATTGGCCATCTTCATCATATTGATGGCATCCTCGGAACGATCCAGCACAACGATATGCTTGCCCCGGTCGGTCATCTCGCGCGCCAGGCTGGCACCGGTTTCGCCATAGCCGCAGATCAGGAAGAAGTTCTCCTTCAGATTACGGATGCGTTTCTCGAAGCGCAGTTCGGTGAGCGCCTGCTTGAAGGCCTTGTCCTGCAACAGGCCAAGCAGGGTACCAATGGAATACAACCAGCCGATCACCGAGGCATAGATGCTCAGCGTCACCCACATCCGCTGCGGATCGCTGAACTCGTGAGGAACCTCGCCAAAGCCGATAGTCGTCGACATGAAGCTGACGAAGTAGAAGGCATGGAAGATATCCATGCGCCAGATCGAGCCATCCGGCAGGCGACCCGGCACCAGCGTCATGCCCAGAACCTCTTTCGGGGTTGCTTCGGGCTTTGCGCCGCCATCGCGCGGCCCGGCGGCTTCGGCCTCTTCGCGCTCCAGCACTTCCTGCAGGTGCCCGGGGTCCGGCTGACGGCCGTGGCCGGGACCCGGCGCGAGGCCGCCCGGGCGGCGGCGGCCCGCTACGGCGTGGAGGTGGA
>JALULB010000002.1:2778-6038 GCA_027041035.1 Sedimenticola sp.
AAGGTGATCAGCGGGCGGCGCATGCGCCGCAGGATCAGAAAGATGACGTTGTCCATCATCGGCTCGTCCCCGGCGGATTCAGCGGCGCATCATCACGGTTTCGATCACCAGCAACACGACCGACACCACGTTCGCGAGCATCGCGCCACCCGACAAGGACACGATGCTGGACATCATTCCGGCGGTCATGCCGGTGTCACCGACGTGCGCGGCGAAGGTCCACACCACCGCCGCGGCAAGCAGTTGCAATACCGCGACCAGGCTGGTCGCAAGCAATACCGCGCCCATCTGGGTCTTGTCGCCGAACTTGAGAATCGTCGCGATGATGTTCACCACGATCACGGCGAAGAATTCATAGACGTGATGATGCTCCGGGTTGTCGAATTCACCGACGAAGAAACCGAAGTTCAAAGTCAGCGCCAATACGATGAAGAAGCCAAAGATGACCTTTTCCGGGTTCATTGTTCTTTCCTCAAGTCTTGTGTCCGAACAGTTGTATCACGCTGGACGGCCCCTGATGGAGGCACCCCTCGTGAATATCCCGCCGGCATTGACGCGCCACGCGGAAATCGATGTCCGGAAAATCGGTTTCCAGACAATCCAGCGAATAGAGCTTGTCGGGATCCGGCGGACCGCCGGTTCCGAGTGCCGGTTGATCCTTGGAATAGAGTTCCGCGATCAGCACGCCACCGGGTTTCAACGCCTTGGCCAGATGCCGATAGGCCGGGGTTCTCTGCGTGGACGGCAGGTGCAGGAAGATGATGCCGAGCGCGTCGTAGACCCCAGGCTCCAGGCGGAATGCATCCAGCAGGCAGCAACGGTAGTCGATCTCCACGCCATGCTGGCGGGCGAGCAGGCCAGCCTTTCTCTGGCCGTGCGCGCTGGGATCGAAGGCATCTACCCGCCAGCCGTGGCGTGCCGCATGCACCGCGTTGCGCCCCTCTCCTTCGCCCGGCAACAGCAACCGACCAGCCGGCAAGCCTTCCAGGCATTCCCGAAACCAGTCGTTCGGCTCGGTACCAAAGGCGTAAGCCTCGTCGCGATAGCGTTGGTCCCAGAAGACGCCGGCATGCAATTCCGGGTCGGATTCAGTCGTCACCGTCGGACTCCTCGCGGGCATTCTCCAGCCCGCGCAAGCGATACTGAATCTCCTCCAGCAGCTTGCGGTTGACACCGAGCAACTCGGCGATAAAAGCGATCAGCCCGGCCTGCATGCCCATGCCCATCAACAGCGCGGCGAGAATCAACGACTGGATATGCCCACCGCCCTCCTCGCTGAACCAGAAGTACAGATAACGCAGGCCAACGAGAAAACCCACCGCGAACAGAATCAGGCCGATGGTCATGAAGAAACGGAACGGCTTGTACACCGCGACGATACGTACAATGGTGCCCATCGAGCGCTTGATATACGAAGAAATACTGTTCACCAGCCGCGAGGGCCGTTCATCGCGATTGACACGCACCGGCACCGAGGTGATCGCCATGTTCTTCTGGCCGGCCTGGATGATGGTCTCCAGCGTATAGGTGTAGTCGCTGAACACGTTCAGGCGCATCGCGGCATCGCGGCTGAAGGCGCGAAAACCACTGGGCGCGTCGGGGATCTCGGTGTGACTCGCGGCGCGCACCACCGAGCTGCCCAAGCCCTGCAACAGCTTCTTCAGCGGAGAGAAGTGCGCGATCTCCTGTATCGGCCGGGCGCCGATGACGATATCCGCCTTGGCGTCGAGAATCGGCTGGATCAACGCCGGTATGTCATCGGCGCAATACTGGTTGTCGGCATCGGTATTGACGATGATGTCCGCGCCATGCCGCAGCGCGGCGTCCAGGCCGGCGATGAAGCCCTTCGCCAGCCCCTGATTGCGCGTGAACGACACCACGTGATCGACGCCATGCGCGCGGGCAACCGCGACCGTGTCGTCACTGCTGCCATCGTCGATGATCAGCCATTCGACCCGATCCATGCCATCCAGCTCGCGCGGCAGTTGTGACAACGTCAGCGGCAGGGTCTCCGCCTCGTTGTAGCAGGGGATCTGAATGATCAATTTCATTCGGCATTCACTTCGATCAGCACGAGCAGGGTATTCTGATACAGCTCTTCATTGTTGTCACTGACAAGCAGATACAGATTGTTCCGGTAATGGCCGAGTCCCTCGAAATTGTCCAGGTGCCAGCCCTCGCCGCTGTTCCATGCCGCGAGTGTATCGGCCTTCGCCTTGCCGCCTTCCGGCTTCGCCATGATCATCAGCTTGCGCAGACGGATATGCACCGGCGCGGGAATGCCTTTCCAGGCGCGCTCCAGCAACAGTATATTGCCATCGGGGAGCACAGCCAGCGAGGTAATCGCCGCCTTCTTGCGCTGCCAGGCCTTGAAGCGCCACTGGCGACCATCCATCGCATACAGGCGCTGCACTTTTTTGCTGTCGCGCTTCATTGGCCTCTCGGCAGCCGTCAATACGCCGAAGCGTGGGTGCGCGACCACGCCTTCGAGCATATGGTTCACGCCGCGATACTCGCGATGCTTGCGCAACGGTCGGGGCAACTTCACCCTGCCCAGGTAGCGACCCGCCGGCGAATAGCGCCAGATGCGCGCCCCGTGCTCGAAGGACACCAACAGCTCCGGTTCGCCGCGCGCATTCCACGCGGCAATGTCCAGCCCCTCGGCATCCGATGCATCGCCCTCCAGCCGGTGTCCGTTCTTGTCTCGCAACGGGTAGCCAGCGAGGAAGCGCGCCGACAACAAGCGCCTGCCCTGGATATCGAGCGCCAGGGTGAACAGGTAACCATCGTCGGAGACCGCGTACAGACGCTGGTTGCGCTCGTCCCAGGCGATATCCGACAACTCCACCACCGGCAGGCCATCCACCTGGTCGGTCTGGATCAACAGCGTATCCAGCACCCGAACCCGCGCCGCCGGCGACTGCTCGCCATCGAAAAGCGCGAAGGGTGTGCGATTCAGCGCGTCGGCGGCGGTCGCCAGCAGCGGCATCATCAGCACAAGCATGACGATTGGACGAACAGACATACGCGCGTGGCCCCACAAACCCTGACAACGAAAAATTGTAACTACTCAGCTAACCGCTGAAATGCGCCAGCTCTGCGTTCAAAAATGGTCATTTACACGTGTAAACCCGGCAATTGCTCCTGCATTGCCCTAATTAAGTTACATCCCTGTAACGATCACATTTTTTGCCTTGATCTGACGCATTTCAGCGGCGATCTGAGCAGTTACCCATGTTTTAAACGACTCGCTGAGTAGT
>JALULB010000003.1 GCA_027041035.1 Sedimenticola sp.
GAATACACTCGTGAGGCTAGGTTCTCCCGCCTGATAAAGGCGGGAGCGGATTGAAACACCAGCGGGCCATCGATGGATGTCACCGTGCCATCGTTCTCCCGCCTGATAAAGGCGGGAGCGTATTGAAACCCGCAAGTGTTTACAGCGGTTACCCCCGTCGTGCGTTCTCCCGCCCGATAAAGGCGGGAGTGGATTGAAACTCACTAATCCAATGGTTCGACACTTCCCGGCAGGAGCCGGTGCTGGCCGTCTTCATGAATCAGTTTCAGCTCGCGTAGTCGCCGCAGGTCGCGTTGTTTGGTTTTGTCGCTTAGTCGGGAATAGAGCGCCAGATACCAGGGGGCGAGCCGCAACGTTTCCAGTGGCATGGGGTGCCCACTGGCGAGTATCTGGGTGACGATCGCGTATTGGCGGTCGTTGATCTCGCGGGCGTCATGACGCTGTTTCAATTCGTTTTCGAACAGCAGTACGGTAACGATCTGGTTTACCCGGTCGTGCAGGCGGTGAAGGCTGGCGAGAAAGCCTTCGAGGAAGAATGCGACGAATGGCGTGTTGGCCTGGGGGTGTTTCTTGGCTTCTGCCTTGCGGCATCGGTTGAACAGGCTGAAATAGCGATCAATGTGTTCGAAGTAGTAGCGCGCCAGCGCGAAGGGGGCGTGGCGGTAGCCTTCCTGGTGAAGCAGTGTGGCTTCGAGTACGCGTCCGACCCGGCCGTTGCCGTCCCAGAAGGGGTGGATGCGTTCGAAGTAATAGTGCACCAGCGGGGCGCGTATCAACGCCGGCAGCTCTCTGGCGCGAAGTTCCGCGTGCCATGAGGTCAGCGCCTCCAGTAGTCGCCGGATGTCTTCTTCGTACTGAGGCGGTTTGTAGCATCCGCCATGGTCGGTATCGCCGACATGGGTCCGGATATCCTTGGGATTAGCGCGTAGTCTGCCAGGTTGGTTGTATTGGTGGGGGATTCCGCTTGTGATCGCGGCGTGGATTTGGCGGATGAAGGCAACATCCATCTCCCACTCGGGCGAGCCGGCCGCCTGGATCGATAGATCATAGGCGTTTTTCAGGTTGATCGCCCGGTGTTGCTCCACGCCGGCGGGCATCGCGGGTTGCAGCTCCAGCGCCAGTTGGGTCTCCTGTTCCGATAATGTGCCTCCCTCGATGCTGTTGGTACCGAAGATGCTGGCGACCACGACCTCTTTTTCCAATTGGTTGGCTACCCGTGCCAAGGGTGACGCGACGAAGCGTTGATGGGCATCGCTGATACGCAGCCATGCTGTTTCGATGGCGGCTGGATCGACGCCTATCTGAAACCGGAACGGACCTTGTCGCATCGTTTCCACGCTCAGCCGGTATTCATCGAAGACCGGCAGGCCTCTTTCGTTGGAATTGATGTCCGGCTGAATGTCCACTGGGTAATCTCGGTAACCTATTGTACAAGCGGTAATATGTGATCATGTGGCGCGAAAAATGTCCACCGGAATGTCCGGTGTCGTTGGGCGCGTGGACGCTTGTCGAAGACGAGGCACGGGCGAGCGCTTTTTTCCGGTTTTCACGGCGTAAAAGCTTTGGGGGAAGGGATTTGTCGCCGGTCTATTGGGTTCCGGGCGCGGGGCAGGCCGTTTTGCGGCAGGGCTGGAAAAGCGTCGCGGAAGGCTGCGGCAGGTTTCGCGGCGGTCGGCCTTCGCGGTCGCCGCCACGGTCGGTATCAGC
>JALULB010000004.1:0-1402 GCA_027041035.1 Sedimenticola sp.
AGGTTAATCGAAAGATCATTTTTACCGGACCGGTCGGCGTGGGCAAGACGACGGCCATCACCACGGTCTCCGATGGCGAGGCGCTGTCGACAGAGGAATTGCCGACCGACGAAACCCTGGATCGCAAGGCGACGACGACCGTGGCGATGGATTACGGCGTGCTCGAACTGCTGGATCACAGCCGCGTGCACCTGTATGGGACGCCCGGTCAGGAACGCTTCGATTTCATGTGGGACATCCTGACCCGGGGTGGCATGGGCCTGGTGCTGTTGATCGATAACGCGCGCCCGGATCCGGTCGCCGACCTGCAATTCTATCTGGATCGTTTCAAGGGTTTCATCGAGCAGACGCATGTCGTGATCGGCATCACCCGCATGGACGAGCAGCCGCGCCCGGGTGTCGAGTATTACCACCAGTATCTGCGCGAACACGCGCGCCACGCGGCGATCTTCGATGTCGACGCGCGCAATCGGCAGGATGTGCTGATCCTGCTTCAGGCCCTGTTGTATACCATCGAATCCCCTACCTGAGCGGCAGTTCCGCCCCCGGCGCGCGGGCGTGCCGCCCCGCGCGCAGGATCGCGAGCATGTCCTGATTGATCAGGATGGCGATGCGCTGCGCGGCGGGCGGCAGTTGTTCGCCATCGATCAGCATGTCCAGATTCACCGTCATCAGGCGCAGCCCCTGGTCGGCGTCGCGCAGCAGGGTGATTCGGCACGGATCGTAGTTGGCGAGTATCGGCGCGGCCTCGATCAGCTTGTCGATATGACGTGGCTCGCAGAAGCTCAGCGCCGTGACCAGCGGCGCTTCATTGTCCCAGGTCGGGGCCGGCGGCATCTTCGGCACGCCGAGCTTTTTCGCCTCGGCCAGCATCGCGTCTATCGCCTCGCGCAGGCTTGTTCCCTTGTCGGCGAATGTGCTGACCACTGTTTGTTGCACACTGCTGAACACGAATGCTCCTCGATCCGCCGGCTTCGTCGGGATGGGATCGGGCTTGAAATGATAGCCGGGCTGTTGCTCGCGGTCGTCCAGCGTCGCCATCCAGGCGAGGATGTTCCAGGCTTGCGCGTCGGAGATGTCGTCGAAGGTGTCGTCGATCGGATCGTTGTCGTGATAGCGGTCCTTGTGGAAGAAGGCTTTCATGCTGGCGAGCAGGTAATCGGGGTGCTGACCGGCTAGCGGCGGGGCATCCTTCTTCTTCTTGCCGCGGCCGTTCCGGGCGTGACAGTTCTTGCAGTCCGCCTCGAACTTGGATTTTCCCTTCTGCACGCTGCCGCGCGCGACGCGGATATCGTAGGCCGGATCCGTGCGGAGTTGTTGGCGTGACAGCCCGGCGGAGGGGTCGGCGATGTCTTTGTCGCTCATCTGCTTCAACCCGGCGATCTCGGTCATCGCCGGGTTG
>JALULB010000004.1:1412-1693 GCA_027041035.1 Sedimenticola sp.
ACAAATCGGCAAGGATCCGGCCTACGATATCCGCGTCGCGCGCGCCCTTGATGTAATCCTTGGTGGCCTTGGCCAGATACCACGCTGGCAGACCGGCGAGGCGCGGCGAGGTAGCTCCCGGAACACCCTGTCCGGCCACGGCATGACAGGGCGCGCAGCGTTGGTTGAGACGTTCTCCGTTGGCCAGGTCGATGGCCTGCGCCGAGGCGGCGGCCATCAGCAGCGTGGCGGCGGTAATCAGTTGTTTCATGGCGAGTGAATCCTGCGAATGACGCTTGCGG
>JALULB010000005.1:0-12580 GCA_027041035.1 Sedimenticola sp.
GGCTGGGCTATCTTGGGGTATTTCGGATCCCGTGGCTGGCGGAGGCGTCTGGCGTCTTCTTTTTTGCCGCCGGGATCGTGTTTCTGTTGCGTCTACGTACTCGCCTGCACCTGCCGCCGGACTGGCCGCTGTGGATGCTGATTCCCCTACTCAGCTTGTTGCTGCTGGTGATCGGCAAGTCCTGCTATTTCGATGGCGGTTTCAACAACCACGATGATCTGCGCAGTATCGCGCTGACCGGAGCCTTCGCGGCCAACGCTCTGAAACCGGCGTTTCCGACCGATCTGTCGATCCCGATCAGCTATTCCTATTATGCCTATGAATGGAGCGCCTATCTGTATCGGGCCGTGCGAGGTATTGGTCTGCCATCGCTGCCGGTATTGTTGGTCAATCTGGCCTTGGTGGCGTTCTTCTATCGCCTGCTGGTGGATATCGGAAGAAAGCTGATTTGCGGTTTCTCCCTGCATCACTATCTGCTGCTGACATCGATTCTGACATTTTACGGCTTCGATTATCTGCATGACCCGGTATGGTCCGCGCGGCATCTGGAATGGTGGAATGATCACCAATTGACGCAGTTCAGCAGTTATCTGCACTGGACGAGTCAGTATCTCTTTGCCGCTGGCCTGGCCTTGTATGCCTTTGTCCACCTGCGTGATTTCCTCGATTCCGGCGAGACACGTGATGCTTGGTGGTTTCTGATTCTTCATGCGATCAGCGCGGGCATCGGCGCGATCGTCTTTGTTTGGTCTACTTGGGCCATCCTGGCCTATATCCTGATACGCCTGATCGTCGGCGACCGGCGCGCGCTGTGGCGACGCTTGCTGAAGTTGGTCCCACGCGCCGTGCTGGTCATCTTGCTGCTGATGCTGCCCGTGGTCTTCGCCTTTGTCGGTCGCGAGGTGATCGTGTCGTTCTCGATCTGGCCGCATTTCTGGTTCCATTCGCAGGGTGAAAGCCAGCATGCGCTGCTGTTCAATCTGTGGGTGACATTACAGGAACTCGGGCCGTTTCTGTTCGCCGGCCTGTTACTGATTCCGTTCGGCCGGTGGCTCGATCGGCAACGCGATGGCAGCGGTTTCGGCCAGCTGTCGATCTATCTTTTCGCGTTATTGCTGATTTCGTTCTTTTCCACCAGCCCCTATTTTGATTGGTTTACCCGCGGCATTTTACTGCTGGTGATCATGGCGGCCTTTTATATCACGGCGTTATTGGCGCCACTCGTCGACAGCCGGCATCCACTGTTGCTGTCGATTTTCGCCTTGATACTGGCGCCACAGCTGTTCAATGCTTTCCTGGAGCACGACTTTCGCCGCCAGCAATGCCGCCCGGCCAACCAGTTCTCTCATCAGATCAATGCCGGCGTGCCATTGGATAGCGTGATCTTCTATCCCGGGTCGACACAGGGCATGCTGGGTATCGCCATGGCCGGGCGCGCGGCATTGGCGCCGGGCGCGAGCGATTATCTGAAAACCTATCGCAATACCGAATCGTTTCTGCATGAACGGATCGGTTGGTCACACCCTTTCGAACCTTGTCGGCGAACAGCCTTCGGCGAGAGCACGCCGGGTGGCGGCTATGTCCGTCTGGTCGATGGCAAGGCGGAGTACATGGAGTGCGCGGATGAATAGTTTCTGGCCGGGCAGACGGGTGCTCGTCACGGGGCACACCGGCTTCAAGGGCGGTTGGCTGGTCTTGCTGCTGCATCGTCTGGGCGCGCGCGTCAGCGGTTATGCCTTGCCGGCCGAGGAGCGATCACTGTATCGCCAGGCGGGTATCGCCGAGCTGTTGGAAGCCGAATGGCTGGAGGATCTGCGTGACGAAAGCGCGCTCCGGCGGGCATTGCTGGACGGTCGGCCGGAGGTGGTGATTCATCTTGCGGCCAGGGCGCTGGTGCGTGAATCCTACGACCAGCCGGTCGAGACCTTCGATACCAATATACTCGGCAGCGCGCGTTTGCTGCAGGCGCTGCGTTTTTCGGCTTCGACGAAGGCCTGTGTGATGGTCACGTCGGACAAGGTGTATGAAAACCATGAATGGCCGCATCCCTATCGTGAGAGCGATTCACTGGGGGGGCGGGACCCATACAGCGCTAGCAAGGCCGCGATGGAACTTGTTGTGGCGGCCATGCGTCAGTCGTTCTTCTCCGCCGGGAATGTCACCGGCATAGCCACCGCGCGCGCGGGTAATGTGATTGGCGGTGGTGACTGGGCGAAGGATCGTCTGTTGCCGGATATCGCCGAGAGCCTGGCGAACGATGAGCCGATGCTGTTGCGTCACCCCGAGGCGGTACGCCCATGGCAGCATGTGCTGGAGCCATTGACAGGTTATCTGCGTCTGGCACGGTGCCTGATCGAACGGCCCGGTGAGTTTCGCGAGGCGTGGAATTTTGGTCCCTGGATGCAGCAACGTATCAGCGTCGGCGAGGTGTTGTCACGCAGTCGGCACTACTGGGATGGCGTGGAGTTACGTGTTCAGCGTGTCGACGATGCTGGCAAGGTCGAACACCAGGAGTTGAATCTGGATATCTCGAAGAGTGTCACTCGACTTGGCTGGCGACCGCGACTGGATTTCGACGAGGCGCTGGCCTGGACACTGGGTTGGTACCGTCGGTATTACCGGGAGGATGGAACAGGTTCAGCCCCGCGGGCGCATTGCCTGGAGCAGATCGAGGACTATCTGGCGATGGAGGAGTCCGAAAGATGAGTGAATTCCGTGAGGGCGCGGTGGTCGCTCTGGCCGGGCCGCTGCGCGATGCCCGGCATGCCCTGGTGCTTGGCGAGGTTCGCGACGGCGTATGCGAGGCCGTGCTGCTGACTGAAGACGCGGCTGTCGGCGATGAGCCAATACCCGCCGAGGCCGGTGCTCCAGCCCTGTATGTTCTCCCCGATGCCCGCCTGCTCATGCGTGCTAGTGAGATGGATTCCGTGGTCGGCCAGCTCGACAGTGCCATGCTGGAAACCGTTTGGCGAGGCCTGGTGCTGGCGGATACGCGCCGCCATTTCAGGGCAAAATCGACGGCGGAAAGCGTCGCCGGCGACACGCGCGTGCGCGTTTCCGGTCGAGTCTATGACGACAGCGATGTCTGTGCTCTTGTCGATTCTTCACTCGATTTCTGGCTGACCAGCGGACGTTATCATGCCCGATTCGAAAAGCAGTTCGCGCGCTTTCTTGGCGTGAAGCACGTGTTGCCGGTCAACTCCGGTTCGTCGGCCAATCTGCTTGCGGTGGCGACCCTGACCTCGCCGAAGCTGGGTGATCGCGCCTTGCGTCCCGGCGATGAGGTGATCAGCGTGGCCGCCGGTTTTCCGACCACGGTGAACCCGTTGCTTCAGTACCGACTGGTGCCGGTGTTCGTCGATATCGAGTTGCCGACCTATAACGTCGACCCAGCACGGTTGGAGGCGGCGGTATCCGATAAAACCCGCGCGATCATGCTGGCGCATACCCTGGGGAATCCTTTCAATCTCGATGCGGTCAAGGCGGTGGCGGAGAAACATGACCTATGGCTGATCGAGGATTGTTGCGATGCGCTGGGTTCGACCTACAACGCGCAAAAGGTGGGTACCTTTGGTGATCTGGCCACTTTCAGTTTCTACCCGGCACACCATATCACCATGGGCGAGGGTGGCGCGGTGGTGACCAATAGCGCGGAACTCAAACGCATCGCCGAATCCTTCCGTGACTGGGGGCGCGATTGCTGGTGCGATACCGGTTGCGACAACACCTGCCGCAAGCGCTACGCCTGGCAACTCGGGGATCTGCCCGCGGGCTATGACCACAAGTACACCTATTCGCACGTCGGTTACAATCTGAAGATCACCGATATGCAGGCGGCGATCGGTTGCGCGCAGATGGAGCACCTGCCCGGCTTCATCGAACGGCGGAAACATAACTTTCGCTATCTGCGCGATGCCCTTGAGCCACTCTCCGGGCACTTGTTGTTGCCCGAACCAACCGCGAAAAGCGAGCCATCGTGGTTCGGTTTCCCGCTGATGTTGAAGGAGGGTGAACGCGGCGCGTTGTTGACTTACCTCGAAGAAAAGCGGATCGATAGCCGGCTGCTATTCGGCGGGAATCTGATCCGCCAACCCTATTTTTCCGATCAGCGCTATCGTGTTCATGGTGACCTGCCGAATACCGACCGAACGATGAACGATGCGCTGTGGCTGGGGGTATATCCTGGATTGGACTCGGCCCGGATCGATAGCGTGGTCGATGCGTTAAACGGCTTCTTTGTCGGAGGTTGGGGATGACGATGCGGGTTGCCGACTATATTGCCGACCACTTGGCGAGGGCCGGGCTGGATACCGTGTTCATGGTGACGGGTGGCGGCGCAATGCATCTGAACGATGCTTTTACCCGGCATCCCGGTTTGGAATGCTTCTTCAATCATCATGAACAGGGTTGCGCTATCGCCGCCGAGGGTTATGCGCGGGTGGCACGGCGTCCGGCGGTCGTCAATGTCACGACGGGTCCGGGCGGTACCAATGCGATCAGCGGTGTGTTTGGCGCGTGGACCGATTCGGTTCCAATGATCGTGATCTCCGGTCAGGTCAAGCGTGCAACCATGGCGCGCTACTGCGACCCCGTGCCGCGCCAGCTCGGTGATCAGGAGATCGATATTGTTCCATTGGTCGCGTCGATCACTAAATATGCGGCCTTGGTCAGCGAGCCGGAATCTATTCGCTATCATCTCGACCGGGCGTTAAAGGAAGCGAGCAGCGGACGCCCCGGCCCTGTTTGGCTTGACGTGCCTATCGATGTGCAGTCGGCGCGCGTCGATCCGGCGCGGCTGGATGGGGCGATCGTTTCGCAAGGCGAGACTCATGGTGATATGGAAACAGCAGTCGCGGCAATACTTGATGCTATCGGCCAGGCCGAGCGTCCGGTCATCCTGCCGGGTACCGGGGTCTGGTCGGCTGGCCAGCGCGAGAATCTGCTCACGCTGGCCGAAAGGTTGTGCATCCCCGTCGCTACCGCCTGGAACGCGCATGACCTCGTCGCCAATGATCATCCCTGCTATGCAGGCAGACCCGGGACGGTCGGTGATCGAGCCGGTAACTTCGTGGTGCAGAGCGCCGATCTGATTATCGTGCTCGGTTGTCGCTTGAATATCCGTCAGATCAGCTATAACTGGCGGCAGTTCGGACGAGCCGCGCGCAAGATCATGGTGGATGTCGACCCGGCTGAATTGCGTAAGCCTACCCTGGATATCGACTTGCCTATTGAGGCGGATCTCAAGCAGTTGATGCCCGCGTTGGTGGCCGGGACAGCGGGTCGTGAGCAGCCTGATTTTTCTGCTTGGCTGGCCTGGTGCCGTGAACGAGTCAGTGGCAACCCGGTGGTACAGGAGCGATACCGCGAGCAGGAAAGCCCAATCAATCCCTATGTGTTGATGGATGCACTTTCGCCTCGGCTGGCTGATGATGAAGTGATCGTCTGCGCCAACGCAACCGCGGCGGTGGTTGCTTTCCAGGTGCTCGAACTGCGCGCGGGCCAACGCTTGTTCTCCAATTCTGGTAGCGCTTCGATGGGCTATGACCTGCCGGCGGCTCTCGGCGCCAGCGTGGCGCGTGGTGGGCGCCGCGTCCTGTGTCTCGCGGGTGATGGCAGCATCATGATGAATCTACAAGAGCTACAGACTATTGCAAATTACCGTTTGCCGGTAAAGGTGCTGCTGTTGAACAACAGTGGCTACCTGTCGATACGACAGACGCAGACGGCTTATTTTAGCGATAACCTTGCGGGCTTCGATGCAAGTAGCGGCGTCAGTCTGCCGGACTTCGAAAGCCTGATGACCGGATTTGGTCTGCCTTTCCGGCGTTGCGACAATCACACTGGGCTGGTTGATGCTTTCGAATGGCTATTGGCGATGGATGGTCCGGGGGTGTGCGAGTTCATGCTTGATCCCGAGCAAGCCTTTGAACCCAAGCTGGCATCAAAGATGTTGCCGGATGGACGCATGAGTACGCCGCCATTGGAGGATATGTATCCATTCATGTCGCGAGACGAATTGACGCGTAACCTGAAAATTCCACCGATTGATGAGTAAAGCGAGAGGATTATGAGTCTTTCCGAGGCAAAGAAGATATTTGATGGCCTGTTTGTTCTGGAGGTCGCAAACAACCATTGGGGTTCGGTCGAGCGTGGTCTGAAGATCATAGAGGTCTACCAGCGTGTGGTGCGTTTCAACAGCGTGCGCTCGGCGATCAAACTGCAACTGCGTGATGTGGATAGCTTTATTCATGAGGATTATCGCGATCGCGAGGACATACGCTATATCAAAAAGACCCTGGATACGCGTATGTCGTTTGATGACTATGCGACCTTGGTTCGAGCGATACGACAGAACGGATGCATTGCGATGGCAACGCCATTCGATGAGAAATCCGTGGATGATTGCGTTGCCCTTGGCATTCCGATTCTGAAGGTGGCGAGCTCTGATATTAACGACTGGCCGCTGTTGGAGAAGATCGCCTCGACTCGTCTTCCCGTATCGGTTTCCACTGGAGGGTCATCCGAAAAAGATGTCGACGATATTGTTAGTTTCTTCACTCGACGCCAGATCCCTCTTGCTGTTAATCATTGTGTTTCGCTCTATCCATCTGAGGATTACGACTTGGAACTGAATCAGATCGACTATCTGAGTGACAAGTATCCTGACGTGGTGATTGGGTTGTCTACCCATGAATATCACGACTGGAGTTCGTCGATCATGATGGCTTATGCAAAGGGAGCGCGTACCTTTGAACGTCACGTCGATATCGAGATGGATGGTATACCTGTATCCCCGTATTGTTCTCTGCCTCATCAGATTGATGAGTGGTTTAAATCCTGGAGCAAGGCGAAGGAGATGTGCGGGGCTCCCGGTACTCAAAAGCGGAACCCTAAGCGGGAAGAGATCAAGTATTTAGATGCGCTGGTGCGTGGAGTGTATGCGGCACGAGATCTTCCAAAAGGGTATGTGTTCGAAAAAGATGAATTGAACGAGGCGATCAGTATGAGAATACCTTTGTTGAAAGGGCAGATATCTTGCCGAGAATTGATGAGTGGCGAACGTATTAATCGTGATATCAAAGCTGGTGATCCGATTATGATTGACGACGTAGATACTCCCTATGCCGAGCGCGACGAATTGAAACAATTGATCTATGAGCGCGGGATTTAAGTTTGGCGGTGACTCGGTTAAGGCCTGTATTTGGCGGCATGGATGAGCTGCTTGAACGCGGAGAGCCACTGTTTCGTGCGCTTTCCGGGGCGCACATCTTTCTGACCGGTGGAACGGGTTTTTTTGGTCGATGGTTGTTGGAAGCGGTTCATTCAGCGGGTGCTCGCTTAGGAGTCGATATTTGTGTAACCGTGATCAGTCGTGACCCAAGGCGTTTTGCGTCGGCGGTACCACACTTGGCCGATGCGTCCTGGCTAACACTTGAGTTGGGTGATGTACGTGACTTTGATTTGCCTCGCCAACATTTTAGTCATCTTATTCACGCGGCTACCGATACCTCGGCACGGGCTGCCGCTAAGCCTCTAGAACGTTTAGACAGCATGGTCATGGGTACTCGACGAGTGCTGGATTTTGCTGTCGATTGCCATATTCAAGACGGCCTGCTGACTAGTTCGGGTGCGGTTTATGGCCACACCGAAGCGGGTAGAAACGGTGTGTCTGAGTTGAGTCTGGCGGCTTGTGATTGTTCGAATCCAGACTCGGATTACGCTGAAGGTAAACGTATGGCCGAACTGATGTGCGCGTTGGTTGGGCGTGAAAACGGATTGAAGATGCGAATCGCTCGTTGTTTCTCATTCGCTGGTCCTGGTTTACCCCTTCGAGGACATTTTGCGGTTGGCAATTTTGTTGCGGATGCGTTGGCGGGGAATGTCATACGAGTGCGAGGTGACGGTCGCCCAATTCGGTCCTATCTCTATGCTGGGGATCTGGTGCTTTGGTTGCTGACAATTTTGCTACGAGGTGATGCTTTACGCCCTTACAACGTTGGATCGGATCGGCCGATGTCGATACGCGAGATTGCTGAACGTGTGCGTGATTTGTTGGCGCCAGCTACCTCTGTAGTGATTCAGACTGAGATGACGGGTGGCAGTGTGAGCTATTACCTGCCAAACATCGAACGGGCAAGACGGGAGCTTGGATTGGATGTATGGACCGATTTCGATGATGCGGTCCACTATATGGCGGATTGGTCGCGATCGAAATCTGAGGGTTTGAAATAATGGATGAAATGCAAGTAACACTGGCTGGTCGTCGGGCTCTGGTGACGGGTGGTAGGCGTGGCATTGGTCGGGCGATTGTGCTGGCATTGGCGCGGTCTGGAGCGAGCGTAGTGGCAGCAGCACATAGCGAAGATGATGCGGGCTTGTTGCGTCAGGCAGAAGAGGAAGGTTTGGCAATTGAATATTGTTCCGTTGACCTTAATGACCGTGGCTCCCGCGCCGATATGATCAATAATATATTAGCCGACGGCGATGTAGATATTCTTGTTAACAATGCCGGGGCTCAGGTGCGGAGACCGTTGCTTGAGTATGGCCTGGAACAGTGGGATACGGATATGGAGCTATTGCTAAGTTCGATGTTTGATTTGTCCCAGGCGTTGGCGCGAGAAATGGTGGCACGTGGCTATGGACGCATTATTAATCTGTCGTCAATCAGTGGTTTTCAAGGAGCACGAAATATTGCGGGCTATACCACAGCGAAGCATGCCGTTATTGGGCTAACCAAGGCATTGGCGAACGAACTTGGCATATACGGCGTAAATGTTAATGCCATTGCTCCGGGAATCTGCGAGACTGACATGACGACGGATGTGACTACCAATAAAGAGCATGCCGAGATCATCCGTGGGCGTATACCGTTAGGCCGCTTCGCTACTCCGGAGGACGTTGCAGGTCCAGTGCTTTTCCTCTGTAGCGATGCAGCGGCTTATGTGCATGGACAGACGATGTTGGTTGATGGCGGTTGGTTGGCGAGGTAGGGGCAATGCGCATACAAGCTAAGGAACTACGCTGCAAGACGCGTGAATCTCTAGAGAAAGTCATTCCTCTTCCTGCACCCTATGTTGTATATATCGACCCGACAAATGCTTGTAACTTTCGTTGTGCATTCTGCCCAACTAGTGATAAGCAGTTGCTCGCGGATGTTGGGCGAGATACCCGTATGATGCGTTATGAGACATTTACTCGTGTCGTGGATGAATTGAAGGCGTTTGATGTCCAATTTCGCCTGATCAATTTGTACAAAGATGGCGAGCCATTGTTGAATAAGCGATTTATTGATATGGTCAAGTATTTGCGGGACGCGGGTATTACTGATCGTATCTGGACAAAAACTAATGGTGCCTTGCTTGATCCGCGGCTTAATCAGCAGTTAGCTGATTCTGGGCTGAATCATATTTGTATCTCGGTTGAGGCTGTTGACAAAAAAGGTTATAAGCGTATCGCGGATGTGGATATCGATTATCAGAAGTTTCGTGATAATGTGAGTGATCTATATCAGCGCAGTGGAAACTGTGAAATATATATAAAGATCGCCGATAGCGGGTTAAGTAAAGAACAGATTGAAAAATTTTACGCGGATTTTGAAGGGATTAGCGATAAGATTGCGGTAGAAAAATTGATGGGTTGGTCGAATTCGGACGCCAAAGATTTTACACTTGGCACCGATCCTGATACCTACGATGGGGGGGTGTTCGAGGATAAGCAGGTTTGTGCCTACCCCTTTTACGTGCTTGCTGTGAATGCTACTGGATTGGTATCCGTATGCGGAAACGATTGGTCACAAAAAGCGCTAGCTGGCGACAATCGTAAAATGACGCTAAAAGAGATATGGAACGGCGAGCAATTATATCAGCTACGCAGGGATCATCTACAGTTGGATCGATCAAAGGTCGCCGCTTGCGCTGATTGCTACTATCTGAAGATAGTGCCAGACAATATCGATTCATATCGACTAAAGATTCTCGATAAGATCAGTAAAGGTAGGTAGCATGCCAAATTCCCGTAAGAAAATTAGCGTATTGACGGCCTGTTTCAATGAAGAGGAGAATATTTTTGAGATATATTCTCAGGTTAAGGAGCAGTTCGATAAGTTGCCGCAGTATGATTATGAACACGTTTTTATCGACAACGATTCTGGTGATGGGACAGTGGATATTTTGCGGGATATTGCTGCAAATGATTCGGCGGTGAGAGTGATTGTCAATTCGCGTAATTTTGGGCATGTGAGATCGCCGTATCATGGGATATTGCAATGTCGCGGAGAAGCGGTTATCTACATCGTTGCGGATTTGCAAGATCCACCAGAGATGATACCTCGATTTCTAGAGAAATGGGAGGAGGGTTACAAGATAGTTATTGGTGTCAAGGAAGGTAGCGAAGAGAATTATTTGATGTATAGGATCCGTTCATTGTATTACGATATCCTGGAGCGTATCTCTGAGGTTGATCAGATAAAAAATTACACGTGTTTTGGGCTATATGACCAATCATTTGTCGCTCTGTTGCGTACCTTGGATGATCCCTACCCCTATCTTCGCGGCCAGGTAGCAGAGTTTGGGTTCAATCGATATGCCGTTCCCTATAAACAGCCTCGGCGTAAGGCTGGAGAAACAAAAAATAATTTTTATACACTATACGATATGGCAATGAATGGTTTTGTTAATCATTCGAAAGTGCCGTTGCGATTGGCAGGGCTGGTCGGGTTTATTAGTGCTGGAGTAAGTTTTCTTACAGGGTTTTTTTATTTAATCTACAAGCTCATGTTCTGGGATGAATTTGACCTTGGTATCGCACCAATGGTAATAGGGTTTTTCTTTTTCTCGTCGATCCAGTTGATCTTTATTGGCATGATAGGAGAGTATGTTGGCGCTGTGTACACCCAAGTTAAAAAGCGGCCGTTGGTGATTGAACGTGAGCGCATCAATTTTGATAAAGATCGAGAGGACGAAAGTTGACTAAGGCTGTCATCCTTGCCGGCGGACTTGGCACCCGGTTGTCGGAAGAAACGCATCTCAAGCCCAAACCGATGGTCGAGATCGGTGGGCGCCCCATTTTGTGGCACATCATGAAGATCTATGCGGCTCACGGAATCAACGAGTTCATCATATGTACCGGCTACAAGGGCTATATAGTAAAGGAATACTTCGCGAACTATCCCTTGCATATGTCCGATGTCACCTTTGATTTTTCCAAGGACAGCGTCGAAGTACATCAGCGTTATGCCGAGCCTTGGCGGATAACGTTGGTCGATACCGGTATGGATTCGCAGACCGGAGGACGCTTGGGCCGGGTCAGGGAGTATATTGGCAACGAGGATTTTTGCTTTACCTATGGTGATGGCGTTGCTGATATCGACGTGAGTAAGCTGATCGGTTTTCATCGCGCGCATGGCGCGCGAGCGACTGTTACCGGGGTCCAACCGCAAAGCCGTTTTGGTACGCTGGAATTCGATGGCGACAAGGTGACGCAGTTCGAGGAAAAGCCGCCTGGAGAAGCAGGTTGGATCAATGGCGGTTTCTTTGTGCTTTCTCCCAAGGTACTGGATCTGATCGATGGAGATCAAACCATATGGGAGTCGGGTCCGCTACAGCGCTTGGTCGCCGACGAGCAGCTTCGAATTTTCAAGCACAAGGGTTTCTGGAGACCTATGGATACACTGCGCGACAAGCATCATCTTGAAGCATTGTGGCAAACCGGGGAGGCGCCATGGAAGTGCTGGAGCTAGCTGACGATATACAGCCCGTGAAATGGCATATCGAGTTTCTGCGCTACGGCTTTGCCAGTGCCTTGGCGTTGTTGGTGGATGCTGGCAGTCTGTACTTAATCACGGAGTACCTTGGCGTCGATTACCTGTTGTCGGCGGCGATCGGGTTCTTGCTCGGCATGGTGACGATCTACGTATTGAGTATCCGCTGGGTGTTTGCCAGGCGGACGCTGGAGGACCAGCATAGGGAGATCGTGCTATTCGTGCTGATCGGCCTGGTCGGTATGGCGATCAATGAGGCGGGGATGTACGTCTTTACCGAGATGGCTGGGTTTCACTACATGGTTTCAAAGTTGTTTATTACCGGTGTGGTTTTCCTGTGGAATTTTGGTATCCGCAAATGGTTGTTGTTTAGATGAAGTTGAACGCTTATGAGTAAAGAAAATCCCGTGGCGGTTATCATTGGCGCCGGCCCCGCTGGGCTGACCGCGGCATGGGAGTTGCTGCGGCGGACCGATGTTAAACCGCTGGTCTTCGAGATGACCCAGGATACCGGGGGTATCTCGAAGACGGTCAACTACAAGGGCAATCGTATCGACATCGGAGGGCACCGGTTCTTTTCAAAGTCGGATCGGGTGATGGATTGGTGGCTGGATGTACTACCGGTCGAAGCGGGTGATCAGACGGCCCAACTGGATATCCATTACCAGGGTAAGCAACGCCAGCTGGATCTGGACGATCAGCGACCCGATCCCGAGAAAACCGACGAGGTTTTCTTGATTCGCCAGCGCTTGTCGCGGATTTTTTATCTACGGCGTTTCTTCGATTACCCGCTGTCGCTGAGTTTGACGACATTGCGTAACC
>JALULB010000005.1:12590-17234 GCA_027041035.1 Sedimenticola sp.
TGCGTAACCTGGGCGTGGTGCGACTGGTGCGTGCCGGAAGCAGCTATGTACGTTCCGCGATGTTTCCGATCAAGAACGAACGCACATTGGAAGACTTCTTTATCAATCGCTTCGGGCGCGAGCTCTACCAGACTTTTTTCAAGGACTATACCGAGAAGGTCTGGGGCACCAGTTGTCGTGATATCGGCGCGGATTGGGGAGCGCAGCGCATCAAGGGGCTGTCGATCACCAAGGCGGTGAAGCATGCATTGGGTTCGATGTTCCGGCGTGATGGCGATCTGGCGCAGAAGCATACCGAGACTTCGTTGATAGAACGCTTTATCTATCCAAAACTGGGTCCTGGCCAGCTCTGGGAGCAGGTGGCGAAACGGGTCGCGGCCAGTGGCGGCGAGCTGCATTATGGCTGGCGGGCAGCGGAATTACGTGTCGCCGACGAGCGGATAGAGGCGGTGCGATTCGACAATGCCGAGACTGGCGAGAGCCGCTGGGAAACGGTGGATTACGTGTTTTCGACCATGCCGGTGCGCGAGCTGGTGGCGAGTCTGGGAGATGCCCTGCCGGACGAGGTAAGGACATACGGAGCCCAGCTGGAGTACCGGGATTTCATGACGGTTGGTCTGCTGTTGAAACGTTTCCGTATCGCGGAGCGGACGCTTGGAAAGAAGTCCTTACCAGACAACTGGATCTATATCCAGGAACGTGATGTGAAGGTCGGTCGGGTTCAGGTGTTCAACAACTGGAGCCCCTATATGGTGGCGGATCCTGAGCAGATCTGGATTGGTCTGGAATACTTCTGTAACGAAGGCGACGAGCTGTGGGAGATGCCTGACGAGCAGATGATCGCTCTCGCCATCGAGGAGATGCGGCGTCTGGAGTTCATCGAGGCGGAGGATGTCATCGATGCCACGGTGCTACGCATGCCGAAGGCCTATCCCGGCTATTTTGGCGAGGGTTACAAGCACATGGACGAGATTCGTGCCGCGCTGGATGGTTTCGAGAATCTTTTCCTCGTCGGACGTAACGGCATGCATCGCTACAACAACCAGGATCACTCGATGCTGACTTCGATGGTCGCGGTGGACAATATCATTGCCGGTAGAAGTGACAAGGAAAACGTCTGGTCGGTGAATACCGAGGACGATTATCACGAGCAGAAGTAGCATGCGGGATCGCTCTCGCGCGGCGGACAGGCATCTGTAGGTTCAGCCAGCAAACCCTGGAATTATCACATGCACCCTTCCGCCCCTGGCGGCGTTGCTCGTCGTTGTGGGCAATGGCCCCATGGCCTCCTAGGAGTCTGTCGGATTTAACCGATCGTAGCGAGGGAAAGCCATTTTGAGTCCGTTTTTTCGTTCGCTTGAGGCGAATAGTCATTCTATTTAACGAAAGTGAACGGGAAAACGGGCCAAAAGGGCTTTTCCGCAGTAGGTCAGCGTTAAATCCGACAGGCTCCTAGTCCAGCATTCTGCCAGGAGCGGGGGCTCGCCCATACCGATCCATGACTTTCACCCAGGAGAAGCGAAACGCCATCACTAACGATCGTGATCTCTCAACTGTTCAGCGATAGTTTTCTGTAATTTTACATCTCTTACCATGTCACCAAGAAACTCATCGATCAGAAAACTCAACGCACCGACCTTATCGTTCATTGCACCCCAGTCGAACGCTTTCTTCTTCACGTTTTCCGAGATGCCGTAGTGATAAGTGGCGACAACCTTGTTATTAAGCGAAACTATGGATAACAATTGATAGTTGTATTCAAAGTCAGCAGGGATCATTGCTAATGTAAACCCCAGAGCAACCGCCATCAGCAATCCGCTACTCTGCTGTTTCTCACTAAAAATCAATCTGATATGGAATGGATGGCGCTTATTCGATTCTTCAACACTGGGAAACAAACCAGAATGGAGTAGCTTGAATTTTGCTGTTATCGCCTCGGAATCGGTATAGGTTCCAGAATAACCCAGTTTATGGTACCTGAAATGCACAGAGGGAAACATTACACCATTGTTCAGTTCCAAGAAATAGCCATCTGGCTTGTTTGTATTTACATCATTGAGAGATTGTTTGGCATATACATGCGCATTGCTGCAACTCAATAAAATAATTACAACAGCAACGAGTCTAAAATACATCTTCTCCACTCCTGTTACTTTCCCAAAGAGCATTCTATTCCAACTCCGACAAGGGATCTTCTCGAATCTCCGGCTCGGGACATTGGTCTAGCTCATTGTTCTCGACCTTCAGAACGACCTGATCCGTATTAAGGTCGACAATCCATATGGCCGAATAGTCTTTTTCGAGTGTCCCTCTGATCACATAGTCGGCATTCTCCTCAGGCTTAAAGACAACCTCCGCTTCGAAACGACAATTGGGGTAACCAAAGCTCAGAATGGGTGCGGCAAAAACACTTCTAGCCTGAAGACTCAATACAATATTCTTTCCGGCCGGAACAATATGACCATGCAAGTAGGGAGTCATCTTGAACCCTCTACCTTGGTTTCTACCCAGGGTTTCGCTAATGCTATCCCAAAGATCCGTGCCGTCGACACCACTCAAAACATAGTAGTCCCACTTGTACTTATTAATCTTTTTATTGCTTTCATCGAAAAAAGCCACTGCTCCATTATAGTCCTCCCTGATACTGGACTTAGTGCAGCCTGCAAGAAACCATAACGTGATGATAAAAATAATCGACCATCTGATCAGTCTAAACATAACGTACTACCGTCCATATCCATAATTCACCGAACAATACCTATCATCGTACTACTCGCGTACTGCAAGAGTCGTCACCGCTATTGGCTGTTTCTTCCGGAAAACGCCGTCAATACTCCCTGCCGGCTCGACGGCGGCGCTGCGGCGGCGCATTCCCTGCTTCGCCTCAGCGTCCAGCCCCACCATCCCTGGCAGAGCGTTCGTCCAGAAACAGTCAATAGCGGCGACTGTATAGCGTCGGGATACCGTAGGCGAGTAGTTACCTATCATCAATACCTGATTAATTCCAGACATTTACATTTAAAATAGCGATCCGACTGACCCCATGATTCCCGGCTGACAAGTCGCATCTACATTTTCAATCGTCTGAATTCAGGGGTCACGTCACCGAAGCCGATAGATCCGGATCACGCGTTCGAGGCCGCGCGACCGTGCGAACGTCCGGCCCGATCCGTCGTTGATCCACTATCTCCAGCCCGATCCGCTGTTCCATGCGCACTATCCCCGGCAGGTGGAACAGCGCCCTGGCCGCGTCTCCCATCAGGTGTGGGGCGCTGTAGATCACCAGTTCGTCGATCAGGCCGGCGCTCAGCGCGGCGCCGGCGAGGGTCGGGCCGGCTTCGATCAGCACTTCGTTGATGTCGCGCTCGGCAAGCAGGCGCATCACCGCTTGCAGGGCCGGATGCTTGCCGGCGGCGCTGGCGACGACCCGGACCTCGGCGCCGGCGTCTTGCAGCGCGGTGATGCGCGCGGGGTCATCGTTCAGGGTCAGGATCAGGGTGTCGCCGGGCAGGCCGATCAGGCGGGCGTCGGGGGCGATGCGCAGGCGGCTGTCGAGCACCACGCGCAACGGCTGGCGGGTTTCCAGCCCGGCGACCGCCGGTTCGAGTTCGGCCAATGAGGCGCGCACGTTCATCGACGGGTCGTCGGCGAGCACGGTGCCGATGCCGGTGACGATCGCCGAGGAACGCGCGCGCAGGCGTTGCACGTCGGCGCGCGAGGCATCGCTGGTGATCCATTTGGATTCGCCGCTGGCCATTGCGGTGCGGCCGTCCAGGCTCATCGCGAGTTTACAACGCACCCAGGGCAGGCCGTCGCGCATGCGCTTGATGAAGCCGGGGTTCAGTTGTTCCGCCTGGGCCTGCATAACCCCCGTGTCGACCGTGATGCCGGCGTCGCGCAGGCGCGCGATGCCCCGCCCGGCGACCAGGGGGTTCGGATCTTGCATGGCGACGACGACGCGCGCGACGCCGGCTTCGATCAGGCCGTCGGCGCATGGCGGTGTGCGGCCCTGGTGACTACAGGGTTCGAGCGTGACATGGGCGGTCGCGCCGCGCGGGTCATGGCCGCGGGCGCGGGCATCGGCCAGGGCGTTGCGCTCGGCGTGGGGTTCGCCGGCCTTGCGGTGGAAGCCTTCGCCGATGATCGCGCCACCCGCCACCAGCACGCAGCCGACGCGCGGGTTGGGGTCGGTGGTGTACAGGCCCTTGCGCGCGAGCTGGATGGCGCGCGCCATCCACTTCCAATCGTCGGCCTCAGTCGTCATCGTCGTCCAGCAACGGGATCTGCTGGCGACGCAACTCCGGTGTCGGCTGTTGTTCGAGGCGGTCGATCTCCTCGCGGAAGGCGTTGACGTCTTCGAACTTGCGGTACACCGAGGCGAAGCGCACGTAGGCGACCTGGTCGAGCTTGCGCAATTCGGCCATCACCAGTTCGCCGATATGGCGCGAGTCGACCTCGCTGTCGCCCTGCGCGAGCAATTTGCGCTGGATGCGGTGGATGGCGGCATCGACATCATCGGTGCCGACCGGACGCTTCTCCAGCGCGCGCAGGATGCCGGAACGCAGTTTGCGACCGTCGAAGGGCACGCGGCTGCCATCCTGCTTGACCACGCGCGGCAGGTTCAGCTCGGCGGTCTCGTAGGTG
>JALULB010000006.1 GCA_027041035.1 Sedimenticola sp.
GATGCCGCTGATACCGGTCTGCGCCAAGCCGACGAAAACGATGTTGACGGTGATGATGAAGGCGAAGAAGCCGACGATGATCACCGGCGCCCAGTGCCAGCCACGCTTGCCAGCCGCGCCGCCGAGACCCAGGCCGGTGATGCCGAGGATATACGCGGTGATCAGATACAGCGCCAGATGGATCGCGAACACATCGGCGCCGGGCCAGGTCAGGATCGCCCACGGGACATAGGCGAGCAGTACCGCGAAAGCCAGGATCACCGCGATCTGTTTCGCTCCCAGCCGGGTGAGGCGTCGCAGCAAGGCATAGATCAACACCTCGGCGAGGATGCCGATGGCGAGGCTTTCCAGCATCCCGAGGGTATTCATCGCCTCAACTCCCCGGCAGGTAGAACACCGCGGGGTGCTCGACGATCGGCACGTCCTTCGCCGTCGCGCCTTCCGGCAGCGCGCGAATCGTGATCGGGTAGGCATTGCCGCGGTGTTTCGACGCCGGCGCCTTGATACGCACCATGATCCGCTGGTGCTGCTCGGGCTTCAGATGCACATGGCTGAAACGCCCCATGTCCAGCTCGGCGCTGGCCAGTCCGCTGACCTCGAAATGAAGATCCAGCGGTCGGTTCATCTTGTTGTTGATCTTCAGTTCGTAGCTGTTCTGGATGCGTCCGTCCGAAAGCTGCACATAGAGTGGCTGGCGCACTTGCGACACCGCGATATCATAGGGCGCCTGATTGGAGACGCTCCATACCAGCAGGCCGACGGCCACCAGCAGCACGGCAAGATAGCCGAGCACCTTGGGACGCATCAGGCGCGGCTTCTTGCCGCCCTGCCGCGACACCTCGGAGGTATAGGCGACCAGGCCGCGCTCCCAGCCGAGCGAATCCATGATGGCGTCGCAGGCATCGATACACAGTGCGCAGGAGATGCACTGCACCTGTAGCCCGTTACGGATATCGATACCGGTCGGGCATACCTGCACGCAGTAGCCGCAGTCGATGCAATCGCCGACGCCGGCCGCGGCGCGCTGTTCCCGGGTCTTCAGCTCGCGCCCCATGCGGCTGCGCCCCTTTTCGCCCTCGCCACGCGATTCGTCATACGAAACGATCAGGGTTTCGCGATCGAACATCACCGCCTGGAAACGCGAGTACGGACACATGTAGGTGCAAACCTGCTCGCGCGCGACACCCGCCATGACGTAGGTCGTCGCGGTCAGAAACAATGCCGTGGCGTAGGCGGCGAACGGCGCCTGACCAGTGAAGAATTCGCGAATCAGCTGTGGCGCGTCACCCCAGTAGAGGACGAAGGTCAGTCCGGTGGCAAAGGAGATCAGCAGCCACGCCAGATGCGTGGCGCTCAGCTTCAGGATCTTTTCGCCACTCCACGGCGCCTTCGACAGACGGATACGCGCCGGGCGCTCGCCCTGGATCAGGCGCTCGACCTGGACGAAGACATCCGTCCACAGGGTCTGAAAACAGAAGTAGCCGCAGAACACGCGCCCGGCGATGCCGGTGACGAAGAACAGCAACAGGGCCGCGATCATCAACAGCCCGGCCAGCCAGAAGATGTCCTGCGGATGCACGATCAGATCGAAGAGATAGAAGCGCCGCCCTTCCAGATCGAACAGCACCGCCTGATCCGGACCGTTCAAGCGATCCCAACGCAGCCAGGGCAGCAGAAAATAGACGCCATAGGCGACGATCAGTATCGACCACTTGATGTTACGGAAGCGACCCTTGACCGAGCGCGGGAAAATCGATTTCCGCGCTTCATAGAGTGACTGTATTTCCTGGTCGGACGCCATGCTCAGCCTCTGCCTGCTCAGGCACAATGAATCTTGATCTAGGAGGCTGTCGGGTCTAGGGTAATCTACTGCGGCAGCAGGGAATCGGTCTATTTTTCCGATCTTTTTCGTAAAATAGTCACCACTATTCTCCTCAAAAGATCGAAAAACTAGCCTCGATTCCCCACTGCCTCGCTACGATTCCCTAAACCCGACAGCCTCCTGGAGGAATCCGTGAACTGCCCGGTCAAGCAAGCAGTCGGGACATCGGAGAAGCCACCGCGGCGGGTGGCGGTCCGGAGCTTCGACCTCGCCCCGTGGCTCGGAGTTCAGTCCGACACGGCGATGGAGCGAAGCGGGTTCGGGTGTTTGTCGCGCCGCCCCGATGGGGCGAATCGCGGACGCCAGCGCGCTACGCCATGACGCCGGTGCCAGACCGGACCCGATGGCCTACTTGCCGCCGCCGAGTTCGTGGACGTAGACGGCCAGCAGCTTGATCTGCTCCGGCGTCAGGCGGTCCCGCCAGGCCGGCATGCGGCGTTGCACGCCATTGCGGATCACCTGCTCGACCGCCTCCAGCTTGCCCTTCGGGTCGCTCGCGTCGGGCACGTCGGCGATGCTCCAGATCGCATCGGTCAGGTTCGCCGAGCCGACCGACTTCATGCCTTTCGCCTGGTGGGTATGGCAATAGTGGCAGCCACCCTTCTGGCCGTTGAAGATCTTGTCGCCGGCCGCGACCTGTTCTTTGTCGACGGCCTGCCCGGACAGGCTCAACACGTAATTCGCGACCTGCTCCAATTCTTCGTCGTTCAGGGTCTCGCGGAACGCCGGCATGAAGCCGCGGTGGCCATCGCTGATGGTGGCATGGATATCCTCGACCGTGCCGCCCCACAACCAGCTGTCGTCGACCAGGTTCGGGAACTTGCCGATCACGCCGTTGCCGCCGCTACCGTGGCAGGCCGCGCAGTTGTCGCCAAACAGACCTTTTCCGATCGAGCGGGTAAAAGCCATCATGTCCGGATCGGACAGAATCGCCGCGTAGCTGGCGTTGACGACCTTGTCCAGATAGGCCTTCTGCTTCAGCGACTCCTCGCCGGTCTGCATGTCCTCGATGTATTTCGCGCGCGTGTTCCAATGCTGCGTGACCGTCTTGCCGTTCGACTCGTAGCTGACCGTCAGCACGCCCTTGGTGTAGTCATGCCCCACCGGCCACACCGGATAGAGTATCCAGTAGATCAGTGCAAAGGCGACACTCGCGTAGAACGCCCAGATCCACCAGCGCGGCAACGGGTTGTTGAATTCCTGCAGATCGCCATCCCACGCGTGGCCGGTTGTCTGCACGGCATTGTCAGTTTGCTTGTCTGTCATTGTCTGTTTCCTTCTCGTCTCGCTCGTCATCGGCGAACGGGATGTACTTGTAAGACTCCAGGCGCTGTTTGCGGCTCTTCCCGGTGAACACATACACCAGGATGCCGACGAAGATCATGAAGAAGAGCACCAGCGCCAGCGGCTTGCTGTGTTCCGGCTGTCCCAGCCAGGCGAGGATCTCACTCATCGCTGTATCCGCCGGCGCCGGCCACCGCGACCAGGCTCAACGGAACTCCGCGAAATAGCCTTCATCGTACTGGCTGAAGTCGACCATGGTGCCGAGCACTTGCAGGTAGGCGACCAGGGCGTCCATCTCGGTCAGCCGCGAGCGGTCACCGTCGAAGTTCTCCGCCCGGGCCTGCGCGAGCAGGTTCTCGTCGGCCAGGTTGATGTTGAACAGGTCGGCCTTCGCCTTGCCGAACTTCTCCACGTTGGCCTGATACTCCGCAGAGGTTTCCGAATACGGTACGCCGACCTTCTTCAAGGCACGCATGCGGTCCGCCATATCGGAGTAGTTCAGCGTGTTCTCCAGCAACCACGGGTAGTTCGGCATGATCGACTCAGGCACCACCGAACGCGGCGCCTTCAAGTGCTGGACATGCCAGGCATTCGAGTATTTCTTTCCGACCCGAGCCAGATCCGGCCCGGTACGTTTCGAACCCCATTGAAACGGATGGTCGTACTGCGATTCCGCCGCCAGCGAGTAATGGCCGAAGCGCAGTTTCTCGTCGCGGAACGGGCGGATCATCTGCGAATGGCACAGATAGCAGCCTTCACGCGTGTAGATGTCGCGCCCGGCCTGCTCCAGCGGGGTATACGGACGCACGCCGTCGACCTTCTCGATGGTGCCCGGAATGTAGAAAAGCGGGACGATCTCAACCAGGCCGCCGATACTGATCGCGACCAGTGTCAGCACGATCAGCAGGCCCGCGTTGATTTCGATACTTTCGTGAGAGAATTTCATTTCGGTGCCTCGGTATCAAGCGTTTGCGCGGGCCAGCTTGGCCGCGATCTTGGCGTCAATAGCCGCCTGTTCCTGATGCGCGGTGCGAATCGTCATGGCGATATTGAACACCATCACGAGTATGCCGCTGACGAAGAACACCCCGCCGAGCGCGCGCGCGGCCAATGGCCAATGCATGAAGGTTACCGTTTCGATGAAGGTATAGGCCAGGTTGCCGAAATCATCGAAGGCGCGCAGCATCAACCCCTGGCCGATGCCCGACACCCACATCGAGGTGATGTACAGCACGATGCCGATGGTCGCCAGCCAGAAGTGTACGTACACCAGGCGCTGACTCCACAGGCGGGTGTCGTACAGGCGCGGGATCATGTGATACATCGAGCCGAACGACACCATCGCCACCCATCCCAACGCGCCGGAATGCACGTGACCGACCGTCCAGTCGGTGTAGTGCGACAAGGCGTTGACGCTCTTCAGCGACATCAGCGGACCCTCGAAGGTGGACATGCCGTAGAACGACAGCGACGCGATCAGGAACAGCATGATCGGATCGGAACGCAGCTTGTCCCAGGCGCCGGACAGCGTCATGATGCCGTTGATCATGCCGCCCCAGGACGGCATCAACAGCATGATCGAGAAGGTCGCGGCCAGCGACGAGGTCCAATCCGGCAGCGCGGTCCAGTGCAGATGATGCGCGCCGACCCACATGTACATGAAGCTCAGCGCCCAGAAATGCACGATCGACAGGCGATACGAATAGATCGGTCGCCCAGCCTGTTTCGGCACGAAGTAGTACATCATGCCGAGGAAGGCCGCCGTGAGGAAGAAGCCCACCGCGTTGTGCCCGTACCACCACTGGGTCATCGCGTCCTGCACGCCGGAGAACAGACTGTAGGACTTCATGCTGAACAGACCCACCGGCACCGCCAGGTTGTTGAAGATATGCAGCAGCGCGGTGGCCAGGATGAAGGCCATGTAGAACCAGTTCGCGACATAGATGTGCGGCTGAGAGCGGCGCCGCAGTGTCTGCACGAAGATAAACGCGTAAGCCACCCAGACGACCGTGATCAACAGATCCACCGGCCATTCGAACTCGGCGTACTCGCGTGCCTGGGTGATGCCGTTCATATAGCCGACGACGCCGATCAACAGCGCGAGCTGCCAGCCCCAGAAGGTGAATTTCGGCAGCAGGTCGCCGTACAGACGGGCCTGACAGGTACGCTGCACGACGTAATAAGAGGTCGCGAACAGTGCGTTACCGCCAAAGCCGAAGATCACCGAGGTGGTGTGGACCGGGCGGAAACGCCCGAAGGTGATCTGGGGAATGTCGAAATTCAGTATCGGAAATGCGAGTTCCGATGCGATCCAGGTGCCGACACTCATGCCGAACACCCCCCAAACCAGCGCCATGATGGCGAATTTCTTGACTATGTCGTAGTTGTATTGCTCGGCGGCAATACTCGAACCATGAGCCATGGACATTCCCCTGCTGTAGACAGAAACCATGATAAAGAAAAGTGAAATAGAGCCTCTACCACCCAAACGTCGAATGCTGGCGCGCGGGCCATTTTGTCCGAAGCCATGCGCGAGGAGGCCGTGGGGCCATCCCCCACAACGATGAACGACGCGGCATCGGGCCAAGGGTGCGTGCGTTCCGACGCTTGGGTGGTAGAGACTATACTTCTGGAAAATTCAGGCGGGGAATTATATACGATGCGTGTCTAATAGTTAACCGTATTACCATATCCTAATATTTGATACGGTCATTAGCACACTCCGAATACGGATAGTTTCCGCCATCCTAAATCCTAAGAGATATGGCGGCGGGAGTCGTTATCTTCTTAACCCGGAAGT
>JALULB010000007.1 GCA_027041035.1 Sedimenticola sp.
GGCGCTGGCTGATCGCCGCGAGTTCCTCCACCGAGCCGGCCTTGCGGATGTCCGAGGCGATGAACACCGAGTTGGTGTTCTGGTAGCGGGCGATATCGTTCTCGCTGATGATGCCGACCAGGCCTTCGCGTTCGTCGACCACCGGCAGGTGGTGGACGCGCAGCCGGGTCATCGTCAGCATCGCGCGCATCAGGCTGGCCTGTGGCGGGATGGTCTCGATGTCGGCCGACATGACGCCTTGCACGGCTTCATCGTAGGCGCGTCCCTCGGCGACTACGCGACGCCGCAGGTCGGAGTCGGTGACGATGCCGACGAGCTTGTCGCCGCGCGTCACCAGTAACGAGGATACCTGCTGCTCGGTCATGGTGCGTGCCGCCTGCCGGATATTGGTGGCGGCATCCACGCACACCGGGGCTCTCTTCAGCAGTGTGACGATCTCGGCGCCGATGTCGCTGGTGTTGGTGGGCATGTCCGTCAGGTCGTCACGCAACGCCTGACGCATCCGCGTGCGCAGCGATTCGCTGAAGTAGTGATCGAAGGCGGCCTGCTGTTCGCGAAGTTCGCGCAAGGTAGTGCAGGGCAGGCTGTACAGCAGGCTGTCCTCGATGGCTTCGCCCCGCGCGGCCGGGACGCCATTCTGGCAGGTATCGGCATGCACCGCGCCTTCTCCGAGCCGGCCGATCAGGCGTTGCTGCGCGTCCCTCAGTTCGATGGCGCCGCTACGCAGCAGCCAGACGAGTGGCTGGTCGGCGTGCTCCGGCGGGAACGGACTGCCGCGCCGCAGATAGCGGATCTGTAGCTGCTCCGGCAGCCGCTCCAGCGTTTCCGCCGGCCGGCGGCCGAAAGGCGGCGTGGCGGCGAGAAAGTCGCGGATTTCCTGAAGTTCGATTTCCATACTGTCATTAAACCAAAAAAGCCCCGCCAAGGCGGGGCTTTGTCGGGAGCGGGGAGTCCCGCTCAGTGGCTTGTCGCGCCACCCGCGCCGGCGGGAACACGGATGTCCTCGACCAGGTGCTGGATATGCTCCGGCGGTGGCGTGGTCATCCTGGATACCAGAATGGCGACGCTAAAGTTCACCAGCGCGCCGACCGCGCCGAACGCGTTCGGCGAGATGCCGAGGAACCAGTTCGGCTTCATGTCGCCCAGAAAGGCCGTTCCCGGAACGAACATGATGCCCTTGTGCTGGAACACATACAGCAGCGTGATGCCGATACCGGCGATCATGCCCCAGATCGCGCCGGCGCGATTCATGCGCTTGTTGAAGATGCCCATCATCAACGCCGGGAAGATCGACGCGGCGGCCAGACCGAAGGCCAGGGCCACGGTGCCGGCGGCGAAATCCGGCGGGTGCAGGCCAAGATACCCGGCCGCCAGTATGGCGCCGGTCATCGTGACGCGACTGGTCAGCAGTTCGGCCTTCTCCGAGATATTCGGATTGATCATGCCCTTCACCAGGTCATGCGAGATCGACGAGGCGATCGCCAGCAGCAGACCGGCGGCGGTGGACAATGCGGCGGCGAGACCACCGGCGACCACCAGCGCGATCACCCAGTCCGGCAGTTTGGCGATCTCCGGGTTTGCCAATACCATGATGTCCCGGTCGACCTTGACCATCTCGTTGCCCTTCCAGCCGAACGATTCGGCCTTTGCCGCGAACGCCTTGTTCTTGTCGTCGTAGTACTGGATGCGACCGTCACCGTTCTTGTCTTCGTACTTCAGCAGGCCGGTGGCCTCCCAGTTCTTGAACCACTGCGGACGGTCCGCGTAGGCCAGGTTGCCGTCGGGCGAGCCGACCGCGCCGACCTGGATGGTGTTCATCAGGTTCAGGCGGGCCATCGAGCCGACCGCCGGCGCGGTGGTGTACAGGATGGCGATGAACACCAGTGCCCAGCCAGCCGAGGAGCGCGCGTCCTTGACCTTCGGCACGGTGAAGAAGCGGATGATGACGTGCGGCAGGCCGGCGGTGCCGATCATCAACGTCAGGGTATAGACGAACATGTTCAGCGTATTGCCCATCACCTGCGTGGTGTACTGCTTGAAGCCCAGGTCGGTGACCACCTGATCCAGCTTGTCGAGCATCGGTACGCTCGAGCCGGTCATCGTGTCCAACAGGCCAAGTTGCGGCACCGGATTGCCGGTCAGGTGCATCGAGATGAACACCGCCGGGACCGTATAGGCGAAGATCAATACCACGTACTGGGCGATCTGGGTATAGGTGATGCCCTTCATGCCACCGAGTACCGAATAGATGAAAACGATGCCCATGCCGATGTACAGGCCGGTGTCATAGCTGGTTTCGAGGAAGCGCGAGAAGGCCACGCCGATACCCTTCATCTGGCCGATGACATAGGTGATCGAGGCCAGAATCAGGCAGACCACCGCGACGAAACGCGCCCATTTGGAGTAATAGCGGTCGCCGATGAACTCCGGCACGGTGAATTTCCCGAACTTGCGCAGATAGGGCGCGAGCAACAGGGCCAGCAGCACATAGCCGCCGGTCCAACCCATCAGGAACACCGAGGCGCCGTAGCCGTTGAAGGCGATCAGGCCGGCCATCGAGATGAACGATGCCGCCGACATCCAGTCGGCCGCGGTGGCCATGCCGTTGGCGATCGGGTGAATCCCGCGCCCGGCGGCGTAGAACTCGCTGGTGCTGTGCGCGCGCGCCCAGAAGGCGATGCCGATATACAGCGCGAAGGTGATGCCGACGACGGTATAAGTCAGTATTTGCAGATCCATTCAGATGTTCCCCTCAATCCTCATGAACGCCGAACTTCTTGTCCAGGGCGTTCATGCGTATGACATAGATGAAGATCAGCACCAGAAAGGTGTAGATCGAGCCTTGCTGGGCGAACCAGAAACCCAGGCCGGCGCCGCCGACCTTGATGGTATTCAGTTGATCGACCAGCAGGATGCCGAACAGATAGGAACAGATGAACCATATCGTCAAAAGGACAGCAACCAGGCGGAGATTGGCCCGCCAGTACTGTTTTGCCTGTGTATCCATAGTGATACTCCGCGGTGAGTTATTGATGTATTAGCGGTTTGGCGGGCGGCAGCGCAAATACCGCCTGGCCATGAGAGCGCGTCGCGTATTGGCGCGGTGCTTTCCCCTCTCCGTGCGCCCGGCGGATCCCTGAACGGTCGTGAAGCGCGTTCCGTGCGCACCTACCCCTAGGCCGGCACGTCCGTGCGATTGTCCGCGCGTGCGTGGCGCCCTGTCAAGGCAGACGCGATTTGGTGGACCAAAGTCAGTCCAGATCGGTGCGGTAGCGGTTCTTTCCGGCCTGTTTCGCGCGATACAGGGATTTGTCCGCCCGCCGGATCAGATCGTCGAGTCCACGGTCGTCCTCGCGCATCGTGGCAATGCCGATACTCACCGAATAGGGCAGTTCGTCGGGACGGTGCATCGCGTTCATCTCGGCGATGTGGTCCAGGATGCGTTGTGCGATGCGTGTCGCTTCTGGTGCCGAGGCGTTACTCAGGGTCACCGCGAACTCCTCGCCGCCGATGCGCGCGAAGATATCCGGCACTCGCAGGATGTCTTTCACGCAACGCACGAAGTTGACGAGTATCTCGTCACCATAGGGGTGGCCGTACAGGTCGTTGATCTTCTTGAAATCATCGATATCGATATACAGCAGGCTCAGCGGCGCGTCGTCGCGCCGGGCATCCAGCATGGCCTGTTCGGACAGCTTGAAGAAGTGCCGTCGGTTGAAGATCTGACACAACGGATCGACCGAGGACAGATAGCGCAGCTTGAATTCCAGCTCTTTCTCGCGGCTGATGTCGACAACCACGGCAGTCGCGCCAAGCACGTTTTCCGCCTTGTCGGTGGCCGCGCAGACATACACGTTGCCCCAGAAAGAACCGCCGTTCCTCCGACGGAACTTGCGTGTCAGGCGGTAGCTGCGGCGTTTGCGCTGGAAGATCTCGTCGAGCAGGGATCGAGACTCCCGCTCCTGGCGCCGGTCTGAGAGGATATCGCCGACGCTCAAGGAAGCGATGTCGTTTTCGTCGTAGTTGTACAGGTTGAGCCATTTGTCGCTGACCGCGACCAGTTCACCCTTGTGGTTCAGTTGTACTATGCCAAGATGTTCGTTGTTCCATATGCTGTCTAATGACCAGGCCGGTTCCATAGGGGGGCGCCTCGGATAAATATTATAAAATTAATGGTTGTTATCCTCGCTCCGGGCAAATAAGTGCTAAACGCTTAAATGTTAATTATATTTGCATTTAAGGATGCAAAATTTAGGTCTCTGTTGTCAATAAACCGACTGGATTTGATCTGAATCTGTGAAGGAAAGGGCGTGTCAATCGAGGATTTTATTGCTGATCCGATCAATGTGCGACTGGAGTGCCGTGGGAATCTTTCGGGGTGCGGAGATAATAAAATATTTGTGTCGCGAGGTTTCGCCACGCCGCAGTCTCACGGCGGATTTTGGTACGCCGAAGGCCTTGGCGAGTAACTTTTGCAGGTGGCTGTTGGCCTTGCCGTCCACGGGCGGGGCGGTGATGCGCAGTTTGATCTCGTCGCCGTGTCGTTCGCCAAAGGCATCCTTGCTTGCCTTTGGCTGTACATAGAGCCGCAGGTGCAGCTCGTCATCGCGCCATGCCAGTGGCGCGGGCATCAGAATGGACTGGCGGTGAGCATGCGCAACGGTGGCATCAGCAGCATGCGTACCAGCATCAGGCCGATGATGACCACCATCGGCGACAGATCCAGCCCGCCGATCGGCGGGATCAGGCGTCTCGCGGGCGCCATCAGGGGTTCGACCAACTGCCCGATCAGGCTGGCCGCCGGATTGTAGTTGCCGGGGGCCACCCAGCTGAGGATCACCTGGATGATGATCGCCCAGGTGAAGATGCTCAGGGTCAGGTCTACCAGCTCCGGGATCGCCCACAGCAGGGCGCCCAGCGGGTTGAAGCTGCCTACCGATATCAGCAGCACGAGAAACACCTCGGCGGCCTTCACCAACCAGGCGAGCACCAGCGAGGCCAGATCCAGCTTGCCGCTGGCGGGTACGATGCGCCGCAGCGGGTTCAGCAGTGGCGAGGTGATTTTGACGATGAACTGGGATACCGGATTGTAGAAGTCCGCGTGTATCACCTGAAGCAGAAAACGCAGCAGCACCGCCGCCGCGTACAGGCCGAAGATCGTCTGCACCAGAAAAACCAGGGGGTTGGCCAGATAGCTACTGCCCATATCGAAATCCTTTGTGTTGGCTGAGGGTTGAACAGATGGGGGCCGAGGCCTACTTTTTCAATTCCCGCGCGTTCCCGGGGGCGCCGAGTTGCGCGGACAGTTCGATGGAACGGTCGCGGGCGGCACGTAACGCTTCGGAGATGATTTCCCGCAGCCCGGCGGCCTCGAAGCGGTGTATCGCCTGCTCCGTCGTGCCGCCGGGCGAGGTCACCCGGCGGCGTAGCGTGGCCGGGGATTCGTCGCTGCCGATCGCCATGCTCGCCGCGCCGAGCGCGGTCTGCAGGGTCAGTTTGCGCGCCGCGTCCGGGTCCAGGCCGAGCGCTTCGCCGGCCTCGATCATCGCTTCCATGAAGAGGAAATAATAGGCCGGGCCGCTGCCGGATACCGCTGTCACGGCATCGAGCAGTTCCTCGTTTTCGACCCACAGGGTTTCGCCAACCGCGCGCAGGATGGTTTCCGCCCGGCGACGCTGGGCCGCGCTGACGCCGGGGTTGGCATACAGACCGGTCATGCCGGCCTTGACCATCGCCGGGGTGTTCGGCATGCAACGCACCAGGGCGGTCTGGCCGCCCAGCCAGTCATCGATGCTGTCGGCGCGGATACCGGCGGCGATCGAGATCACCAGCGGCCTGTGTTCGCGCACCTCTCCGGCGATCTCCGCGCAGACGCCGGCCAGCACCTGGGGCTTGATCGCGAGTAGGAGCACATCGGCGCTGGCCACGGC
>JALULB010000008.1 GCA_027041035.1 Sedimenticola sp.
GGCTTCGTACTGGCTGACGCCGCGCTGGCGCTCGCGGGTCTTCAACACCACGTCCGGCTCGGCGATGCCGAGCGTCGCCGCCAGGCCGGCTTGCAGCGCATCCCAGTCGAAGGATTCGCTGCGTTTACCATGGAAAACCTGGAGATGAACCTGTCCGGCGTACCAGTCGATCGCGAAGGGGAACTCCGGCATGTCCCGATCATAGAGGCGATAACAGCTGATCTCCTCGCGTTTCGCCCAGCGCGACAGGTGGCGATGGTTCTTGCGCACCCGGTTGTAGAGTGGCTGAAACTCAGCGTGCATGCTTCAGCGCGGCGATCGTCAGCGCCGCCCAGCCGGCGAGAAACGCCAGCCCGCCGAAGGGCGTTACCATGCCGAGGCCGCGCGCGCTGGAGATCGCCAGCAGATACAGACTGCCGGAAAACAGCAGGATGCCGAGCGCAAACAACCAGCCGGCGCGGCGCAGCCAGACGCTTTCCTGGTGCATCAGCAACAGGCCGGTGGCAAGCAACGCCAACGCGTGCACGGCGTGATACTCCACGCCGGTATGGAATACCGCCAGCATGGCGGCATCCACGCGGGTCTTCAGCGCATGCGCGCCAAAGGCCCCGAAGGCCACGCTGAGAAAGCCATTGATGGCGCCGAGGACGAGAAAGGTGTTCCGTTTCATCGCCGGCATTCTACCCGATCGTCGCTTCGGCCGTGTTGCAAGCTGTGTGCCACCGCGTGCCAGCATTTCGGGCAAGGCGCGGCATGCCCACCATGGCTATCGCCGCACAAGAGGCATGGCGATTCCGGTTCCGGGTTTACTGGTCGGGAACCTGAACATGATAGGTGTCGACCACGCCGTTGGG
Organism: Sedimenticola sp.; assembly: GCA_027041035.1. Lineage (GTDB taxonomy): Bacteria > Pseudomonadota > Gammaproteobacteria > Chromatiales > Chromatiaceae > JALSSX01. The sequence goes on from JALULB010000008.1 coordinate 855, forward strand.
ATCGTTCCAATCACTGCCGAAGAGCACCCGGGTTCCATCGGGACTCGCATTGACCAGGACACTACCCGCATTCTGGACGCTGTTGTGGGTCTGCGCGAATCGTTCGACCGTGCCGCTGCCATCGAGTTTGAGCGCAAAGGCCTCACGAAGTGTCGAGCCGTTCCACGAATAACGGGTATTGAGGTAGCACCAGCCTGGCCGCTTGTAGTTGCGGCAACTGACGTGCCCGCCATTGTATTTATCCGGGAGCAGCCGAACCCGGGGCGAGCCATCTAGTGGATAGAGCCAGATACCCCGGTTACTTGCGCCATTTAGCGTGCCGAAGCCAAACTGGACATAAACCTCATTACCTTCCGCGGTAAGGCCGAGATCCCCGTGATCACCGTGTTCGGCAAGGCGTCGGATATGGTTGAGGTGCCTGTCGTACTGTTCGATACTGTACTCTTGTTCCGGATCTCCGGGCTTGCTGTGATAGTTGACAAGCACATAGTTTCCCTTGGCGGAAATCGAAGCCCAGTCGAGCATCTGGTTGGATTGAGAGCTGTCGTCGGGATCAAAGTTTCCATTGGCATCTTCTTTGTACCATTTGAGGTCGTCAAAGGTTTTCTGCGCGACAATCTCATTGAAAGTCGTATTGTAGTTGTCATGCAGATGAAACACGATCAATGTGATGCGGTTGCTCCCCTTTTTACGACCCGAGAAAACGACGTACCGGCTCTGATAATCCAGGTTTCCTTCGTACTTTCCAAGCAGTAGTTCATCATATTCGCTTTTTGGAAAAGTGGCATTGGGAATCGCCTCGTATGTTATCTGGTTTTGGCTTCTATTGATGGTTGCCTTTACGAAAACAAACGCATCGGATCGCGAGTCGATGCCATAGAATACATCAGGTTTTATCGTCGACCATTTCATCTCGGTCATCGAGCCTCGAATCAGCTGATTCCTGGTTGTCTGTAATTCAGCGAACGTGTTGGCGTCATAGAGTCGATACCCAAGCCGGATCAATGACATGTCGCTGTTCCATGCCCCGGTCTTGGAATAGGGCTGGGCATTGCCCGTTTGGTTGGCCCGGTCGGTGATGCGTGTGACCGTATTCCCAAAGATCGGGTCAGTGTAGCTTCCCAGATAATCCGGCTTGGCGACATCGCCTATCGGCTTGCTGTCAAAAACAGTGTCATCCGGATAATGTTTCGGCTGGTTGTATTCATTACAGTAGTCGATGTCCATTATCTCGGCGCGGTTGACGTGGGTATTGCAGCGATAGGCGTATGTCCAGATGGGCCGAACCGTCTCGACGTTATCGGAAAAAGGTTGATCGCTACCGTTCTCAAGCGCGGGATCGTGCGCGTTTTCATTTCCTTCGAACGTGTATGCCATCAAGGCACCCAGCGGCGCGAGTAGTCCTTGCATAGTCCCGGGGTCTCTGCTTCCGCTCGGGTAACCGTGATTGGCCGGGGTAAAGACCTGATAATCTTTGTGCTCCTCCGGGATCGAGCTTGTCAGAGCGTATTCGCTGAGCACGATCCTGGCATCGGTGTCGTTGCCGGTACGCTCTTCGTTGTCGTAGCGCTGGATGATGAGATGGGTATTCGTTGGCAGGTTCCGCATCGCGTCACTGGTCATGTCGAAGGCGAACCACGGGTCGAGCGCCATAAGAAACCGAGCGTTGTTTCCATATCCCTTCCTGGAAAAGTGGTCGAGTATCTTGAAGGTGTCGCCACCCCCCGAAGAATGGCCGATGACACCGATGCGTGTGGTGTCCACATAGGGCAGTACATCGTTGGAGCCATCCAGCATTTTCTCGAAACGCCGTATAAAAGTCGCGGTATCCCCATAGTAATCCTTGGCATAGATCACCGAATACCCATGACTGGCGATGAAGCGCAGCAGGGTATCGTAGTCGCTGGGGTTTTGGGACTGCCACCCAGGACAAAAGAAGACGAGCGGGGTAGGGTGTTGCGTGGATATGTCGGAGGGATAATATACAGTCGATGTATGTTGATCGTGCTCGATATATGTCGAAACCTCGTGAGACCCCATGGCCCCGTAGTTTTCCACGGGTTGAATGATCTGGACCGTACGCACGGCTTCTTCGGCGGCATTTCCCGCCGCATCGGAAACGTTATAGGTGATCTGGTAGCTTCCCGGGGTTGTCGTGTCCACGTTGCCTGAAACGGATATCCTGCTGCTTATGTCCCCGTCAACATCATCGATGGCGGTCGCGCCGGGGTCCAGGTAACTGCTTCCCGCGTCGAGGGTGATATGGGCGTCACCGTTCAGCGTGATGATTGGCGGCGTCGTGTCGATGCCCGAGGTACCGGAGAGATGGATGTTGTCTAGCAATGCGCCATTGTTGGCCAACACCATTATGCCTTCTACTCCGGTTACGATGGCGTTGCTATTTACCGAATCGAAAATATCTTGCAAGTCAAGCTCGTAGGTGTTCCAGGCCCCCAGCGCTCTTCTGTCCAGGGTCATCATTATCGAACCACCATAGCCTTGCTTGATGCTCCCCGGATTGTAGGATGGGAACAGGGTGATGTATTTTTTGCCTATGTTGGTATCAACCTGAACCCTGAACGTGAAAGAAGCATGCGCGAGGATATCGACAGAGAGTGATGTCGCACCATCGCCGTCCGCCAGGGTTTCGCCGCCTCGCCAGTATCTGCCGTAGACAGAGAGTCCATCAATACGGATAGCCCTGTTGGTATTGTCATCGGGGTCGGCCACATTCGCGATCGAGCCTCTTATCTTTGTCCAGCCCGTTGTGCCGCCATCCTGTGCATCATAAATACTGGCATTGAGAGTAGCGGACATGGCAAGTGCCAGTGCGATCAAGAGTATTGTTTTCATTGGTATATTCCTGCAAAGCGACATAATCGACAAACCGGTGGTCAGGCCAAACGGGTTTGGACGCCCATCCAAAATGCAACGCAACTGATTGAGATTGTTGCGATAGTTTACATTTCGTGTGGATACTGGTATCAGGGTGCGGTGAACTTCTTTGCCGCACAAGGCGTGTGGAAAAGTTTTGTGAAGGCGCTCGCAGTTCCATGGAGACTGGCGCGGAATCCGCGATGCTGACGAACGCGGCTATGGGCGCGTCCGAGGCAAGATGCAGGGCCAGGAGGCTGTCGGATTTAACGCAGATCTGCTTCGCGCGTCTCCGGTTGCCGTTTCTCAGCCTTGCCCACGCGGATTAAGATGACCTCATGGCAAGGAAAAGAGCAAACGATCGCGTATATCGGGCGGACACTTGAGGCCGTCAAATAAAGGGCGATCTTATCCACGACGGGTGAAGGACAACATAAACATAGCTCCCCATCCAACTTACTAAAGTGTATTGTAATGAAGGGCTTATGCTTAATTTACTGGCATAGGCATCGGTAGCCATTTGAAAAAAAGTGCGATACGCGGTAATTTCCTCATTGGTTAGAGAAGAGAGTTGGCGATAAGGAATGGCTGCTTGCAGCGTTTCAACATGGTGGGCATACCCTCTGCGGTATTTTTCGGGTACTCCAACTTGCACCAATAGATCGTGCTACCTTGTGCGTATTGTCTATCAAGCTGTTATGCGTAAAAGAAAATGGACTACGAAATAAAAAGAAATAAGGCCGAACTTGATTCCACTGGCTATATTGAAATAGGTCCTGGCAAGTATTCAGGGAAACATTGGCAAGAGGGTTTTTTATTTATCTGGGAAGACGCCTTCGGCATGGCGGAAGGGATCGTGATGAAATCCTTCAAGGAGTATGACCATTTTGGAATGAATGATATTCCGAAAGAAATTGGTGTTTCTATCTCTTCTGAGTGGATTAAAGCAGCCTCGGCTCTCAACGATGCATGCGAAGAAAAATACCAAGAGTTATTAAACCTAGATGTTATTTATAGAAATTACATGGCGGCAGAAATATCAGGCAACAAACAATCAATCATAAAAATGCTGATTGAGTTAGCACAATCTTTTGAGCAGTTTTATCAAACTGAGGATTGGGTATGTATACTTGGCGTGTAACGCATAACAATGTGCTCGTTCGGACGCAAACTACGCTACGCTTCGTTTGCGCCGCACAGATCGAACGTTAGAGCGCAAAGATGAGCGCAGCCCAAGCAATCGCAGATTTTGCATCCAAAGCACTCCGGCCAATTTTGGATGAGAGTGGCTATGTCCTTTATAGTGCCGCGAATTCACTGAAGCCCTGTCCTGTCTACTTATTGGGAAGTAACCCAGGAGGCTCCCCGGAAGATCATGCAGAAGCCACAGTGCGCGCAAGCATCAACGCACTACCAACAAAAACAATAAACAATTATCTGGATGAGGCTTGGGGAGCAACCCAAAAATCGTGGCAGGAAGGAGAGGCTCCGTTACAACAGCGAGTTGTTTGGCTTCTCGAACAATTGGGGTTGAGCCCGCGCAAGGTACCTTGCTCAAATCTTATCTTCGTTCGAAGTAAAGAAATTGCAAACCTCCCGTTTAATCCGCTCGCCGATTTGTGCTGGAAAGTTCATGAACAGATCATTGAAATCGTATCTCCTGAAATAGTCATGGTATTTGGAAATTCGCGGCCTTCACCATACACCTATCTATATGAAAAATTTTCCCCCACAGCAGAAAAAACATTTCCGTCTGGTCACGGCAACTGGTCGTGTCGCAGCTTTAAAGCAAACGGTGTCACGGTTATTGGGTTGCCACATTTGAGCAGATATAAAGTTATTGGAAAAAGTGAAGTCATCAATTGGATCAAAGAGCACAATGCGGTTTAACAAGTCGCTTGTTCGGACGTAAACTACGCTGCGCTACGTTATTCTCGTTAAATAGCGCAACTATTCGCCTCAAATCAGGGAGAAATCCCGCTCAAATCAGCTTTCCCTCGCTACGGCTTCTATTCTCGGACAGCCTCCTAAGAGCGAACCGATTTACGGATGATTGTTCCCGGGGTCCACGCCGCGTTTTTTCTCCGCCGCCTCAGCAGCCTGGTGAGCGTCCGCGCCGGGAAGCGACGGGCGTGGTCGG
>JALULB010000009.1:0-4886 GCA_027041035.1 Sedimenticola sp.
CGGGTCCCCGCGTCTGCCTGAGGCGCGGGATTCTCGCTGACCAGAACAGGTTGTTCCAGTGGCGGCATGTTCTGATTCAGTAAGCGCTGGCGACCTCCCCGACGGTCGACGCGGCGTTGATCTTGCGATACCCGGTGATCGTCGTTTCGCCTGTCGTTGCGCGTATCCCGTGGCACGAACTGGCGCACGATGATCTCTTCACCATCCCCGATGCGTGTCTTGATGTCCCGAATCATTCGCACAGCCTCCTTCGGGTGGCCCACCGGCGCGACGGCGTAGATGGTATGCCGCCCGGTGGTGCCATTGTCGTAGGCGTACAGTCGGTAATCACAGCAATCCGCCTGACTGCCCAGCAAGCGGCGCAACGCGTTTTCCGGGTCGCCTTCGGGCAGATCACCGATAAACACCTCGGCAACACCCGCCAGCGGCAGATCCAGGGCACGGTGCAGGGCGCGCAGCGCGGGCACCAGACGCCAAGGTCGACTGGTGAGATAGAAATAGATGCCAAACAGACCGATAAAAGCAGTGAACATCAAGGCATCCGGCAACGCATAATACCATCCGGCCAGACCGACCAACCCGGCGACAAGCTGCAATCCCGCCAGCACGAGAACACTTTGCGGAACGGTAAATCCGGCGTCCAGCAGCAGATGATGCATGTGCGAACGATCCGCGCGAAAGGGCGATTTACCCAACCACAGTCTGCGCAACATGGTGGCAATGGTATCGAAAAGCGGCACCGCGAACAGCCACAACGCAATGACCGGAGACATGGCATGCAGCGGCTCCTGCGACAGCCCAATGAACAGGCAGGCGAAGAGAAACCCCAGCAGGGTGCTACCGGCGTCGCCCATGAAGACGAGCGCCCGGCATCTGCCGAAACAGCGCAGGTTGAAAAGCAGAAAGCCACCCACCGCCCCGATCAACGCCAGTATCAAAAACAGGTACACCCCGGCAGCCGCATGCCGTGAAGCGATCACCGCCAACATTGCCAGCGAAATCACCGACAGGCTACCCGACAGGCCATCGATACCATCCATCATATTCAATGCGTTGATCACGCCGGCAATGGCGAACAGGGTAAACGGCAGGGCGAGCATGCCAAGCGTGATTGTATCGAATGAGACCAACGCGCCGATCTGCTTCAACATCAACCCGCCCCACAAGGCGGTCAATAATCCAGCCAGGCCCTGAGTACCGAAGCGTACACGCACACCAAGCGGTCGAATGTCATCGATCAGGCCGACGGCAAACAGCAGCGTCGAGGCCAACAGCAGGGAAAGGATCAGATCATGTTGCCCCGGATAGCGTAGAAGCGCGACAAGCAACACCACGACAACAACAGCATAGATACCACCACCCCCGGCCAGGGGCACGGGTTCCTCATGCTGCTTGTGGCCGCCGGGCCTGTCCGTCAAGCCGATACTTGCCGCCACGCCGGCAAGAGCCGCGATAACCAGCGCCGACAACAGCAATGCGGAAAACAGAACGCCAAAAAAATCCATTGCCAGTCCTTGCCACCTGGGCGCGACCTATCGGCCATTAAGCATAAGTAATGAGTTTACAGCCGCATGACGAATAATATAGCCAGCGAATAATAACCACTGACTGTTATTCGATTGTATTCGAGACCAATCCCAGATTCATTAATCCATCTGGATAACGAAGCCGTATCACGTTGACCTCGGCCAATATCGCGGAGATTAATGCCAGTCGCCGCCTCTGCAATCCCATCGCGGCCGACGCGCTCCCGATAATGCTGTTACGTACCAGCAGGATCGCCGCCTCGGCCGAATCCACCGGCGTCAGCATAACGGGCGCCGATGCATCCCTCACCCTGTCTAGCACGTACAGCGTTTCAATATGAACGCCGGTCTTTCCGTTTGGCGACCGTCTGCCCGCCAAGCCAACCGATCGCTTGGAGAATCGACGATGTACCGGCACGCCCTGCTCGAATGCCGGACCGCCCAACACGGCACCGATATCCGGCCACATGCGCATCTGTGGCCACGAGGGGTAAACCACCCAACTCGATGCCCGCTTATGCAGTGCGAGCATATCGTCGGTAAGAAAGGCCCAACCGTTATCGAGCAACTTTGCGGCCAGGGTCGTCTTGCCCATGCGGCTCGGCGCCAATAGCCCGATAGCCCGGCCATTATGTTCCAGCGCATTCGCATGCAGACAGATAATGCCGCGCAGCTCAAGCCAGATTGCAATACCGATGGATTGCAGGTAATGCCCGAAGCCCGTACCGCCTTCCCAATCGATATCGATACCCGCCGGATGGATAAAGAACCGGCCACGACCCTCGCAATCCACGTCGAGCAACCAGCCGCCCGGCTTTTCGTGCAGCTCGAAACGGGTGGTATACCGCTCACCCCGGTCGACGAAGATCCACGCCGCGCGTCCAGACGGTTTCTCGATGGTCCGCGATGACAACCGCAGACCCAGCAAGCCGTTTGGCGGCGCCGTGTCATCACCCAACAAACAGACACCGTGGAGGCAATCCGCCTCAAGGTGCTCCCGAAATGCCGCCGTCATCCAGGAGGCTGTCCGAGAATAGAGAGCCTCCTAGGAGCCACGACGATCATTGCGGAACAGCCGTCTCAACCCTGGTAGGGATTCCTCTTGGTCTGGCCACCCCGCTCGTCCGGGATGCTTCCAGAAAACCCTTGGGTCAGCTCGGTCAGGGTACCGACCAGCTTCAATTGGGGCGCAACATACGGCTTGCGGCCTGCTACCCTTTCGTCCTGAATCGCTTGCCTGGACATTTCGTATAACCCTTCAATACTGCTTTGCATTCATGGCCGCATTACGCGCGATGCGCAACACCGGCCAAACCAGCACCAACAAGAATGTACCCGGAACCGGTATCTTGTCGGTATCCGCCATGAAGTTTAACGTGCTGCCATCGGCAAAACCACCGGCGAACGAGAGCGCCAACGTACCCCACAGGTCGGGATCGGAATAGGGATTACTGTAGACGCCGGTTACCGCATTGGAGGCCGGTGTGAAAGGGCGACCGACATCGGAAGTCGGCGTGTCTTCCACGCCGAATATGTTGTCGAAAACGATATAAGAATCAAGCGGAATGAACGCATCGATGACCAGCCCATCCATTGTCACGCCGGTCTGGTTGCTCAGCGTCCATTGACCGAAGAACTGGTTGTTGGCCAGATCCACGTCACCGAAGGTCTCTCCCCGTTGAGTCAGCGACCAGTCATTGCCAAACGCGCCACCGGCGTAGACCTCGAAATCCCCTACCGGGCTGCCGGCCGGCACCGGCGTGGCAGGTACATCGGTTACGATCCAGGTCGCGGTCTCGCTACTGCCATTGGAAAAAGTTGCCGTCACCTCCATGCCGGCCATGTCTGCGCCGGTGATAATACTGATGAGCTGGACAGCTGACGCGGATGCCCCGGACAACAACAAAACCAGAAATACGACTAACTTTTTCATCCCTATGCCCTCTCAAAAAAAAATCAAGTGTCACAAATTCAGAATTTAACGCACATCCTGGCATGGCTCTTTAATTACGTAAGCGTTATCAGCCAAGGATCCCCCGCGCGAAACCGATTCGCTTGTTTCTAATTTTCGATGCAAGATTTACGCCAGAATTTACAGTTAAAAAAAGGGATATAAATATCAATAATTTGACGTGGTTCCGACGTTGACCAGTAACGAATTATATTACTAACTTCTTGTCGAGTGTAAAGGATCCTGACAGTATTACCTTCGTCACCTGGACCTCTGGAACGATCATGCGTGCCGTTTCGTCTGCGCCAAGACGCGAGAAACACGAGTGATGCCCGATGGTGACGAGCTACGCCACGTCGGACGAATGAAGGATGTGACAATTTCAGGGGGAAGCGGAGGCCAGGGTGGCTTTCGAATTCGGCATATTGTTGGGCACGCTACGCCTTGTCCAACAAATGGCTTGTGGTTTTGGACTTCAGTCCGACTGCGGTGCCGCTGTGACGTTTGGTGTTTTGAAGCAGTACTGTTGTCGGACTGAAGTCCGACCCACCAAGAGGCTTTTGAATTCAGCGCATTGTTGGGCACGCTACGCTTTGCCCAACAAATGGCTTGTGGGTCGGACTTCAGTCCGACCACGGTGCCGCCGTGACGTTTGGTGTTCTGAAGCCGCGCCGTTGCCGGACTGAAGTCCAACCCACTCACTTACCGCCGGTGTTCGCGGTCATTCCACCCACGCGCGCGCATTGCGGAACAGGCGCAGCCACGGGCCGTCTTCGCCCCAGTCGTCGGGATGCCAACTGTTGGTCAGCGCGCGGACCACGCGCTCGGGGTGTGGCATCATAATGGTCACGCGGCCGTCGCTGGATGTCAGCCCGGCGATGCCGTCCGGCGAGCCGTTCGGGTTGGCCGGGTAGCGGCTGGCGACCTCGCCCGTGTTCTCGACATAACGCATGACGACGCGCGACCGCGCGGCCTGGCGTGCCTCGTCGTCGCTGAATTCCGCCCGACCCTCGCCGTGCGCAACCGCGATCGGCAATACCGAACCGGCCATGCCGGCCATCATCACCGAGCTGTTCTCTTCGATGCGCACCGAGACGAAGCGTGCCTCGAACTGCTCGGAACGGTTACGCACGAAATGTGGCCAGTGGTCCGCGCCGGGGATCAATTCGTGCAGGTTCGACAACATCTGGCAGCCGTTGCACACGCCCAGCGCGAAGGTCTCCGCGCGCGCGAAAAAGGCCTGAAACTGGTCTCGCGCCCGGCTGTTGAACAGGATGGACTTCGCCCAGCCCTCGCCGGCGCCGAGCACGTCGCCATAGGAGAACCCGCCGCAGGCGACCAGGCCGCGAAAATCCTCCAGCGTGACGCGCCCGGCGAGGATATCGCTCATGTGCACGTCGATGCAGTCG
>JALULB010000009.1:4896-5318 GCA_027041035.1 Sedimenticola sp.
CAGTCGAAGCCGGCACGGTCGAAGGCAGCGGCCATCTCGATCTGGCCGTTCACGCCCTGCTCGCGCAACACCGCCAGCCGGGGTCGCGCGCCACTCGCGATCAGCGACGCGACGATGTCCTCGGCCGGATCGAAACCCACGGATATCCGCAAACCCGGATCGTCCTCGGCGATACGCGCGAACTCCTCGGCGGCGCATTCCGGGTTGTCGCGCAACGCCTGCATGTCGCGCGTGGTCTCGGACCAGGCCTGCTGGAAGGCGACCCGCTCGCTGCTCAGCACCGGCTCGCCGCGATGACGGAACAGGAAGCCACCCTCCTCGACCGGCCGACCGATGTCGTGCCAGCAACCGACCAGCCCGGCGGCATCCAGCACCCGGGCGACCGCCTCGAGATCACCGGTCGCGATCTGCACCACCGCGCC
>JALULB010000009.1:5328-5856 GCA_027041035.1 Sedimenticola sp.
TCGCCGGGCAGATCGATAGCCAGCCCGCAACGCCCGGCAAAGGCCATCTCGGCGAGGCTCGCGAACAGACCGCCATCGGAGCGGTCGTGATAGGCCAGCAGCAGGCCGTCGGCGTTGAGCCGCTGGATCGCGCCGAAGAACGCCTTCAACCGCGCGGCGTCGTCGACATCCGGACAGGTATCGCCCAACTGCTTGTACACCTGCGCCAGCGCCGACCCGCCGAGACGATCACGACCGTCACCCAGATCGATCAGCAGCAGCCGGCTGTCTCCGTCCAGGCGTATTTGTGGCGTCAACACGCGGCGCGCATCACTGACCGGCGCGAAGCCGGTGATGATCGCCGACAGCGGCGCGGCCATCTGAAGCGACTCGCCGTGCTGCCGCCAGACGCTTTTCATCGACATCGAATCCTTGCCCACCGGTATCGCGATCCCCAGCGCCGGGCAGAGTTCCCTGCCGACCGCGCGCACCGCGTCGTACAGCCGCGCGTCCTCGCCGGGATGCCCGGCCGCCGCCATCCAGTTGGCC
>JALULB010000010.1 GCA_027041035.1 Sedimenticola sp.
ATCGAAAAACTCGCCTCGATTCCCCACTGCCTCGCTACGATTCCCTAAACCCGACAGCCTCCTAGTCGATTCTAACAAATCCACATGCTTCCGGCTGTGATAACCCGCGCCAAGCCGGACATTGAATCAATAGTTTGGTATATTGGCATATTCTCATGGACAGACCCAGAATGGATGAGAATAATTACGGCATCGAATGTAGGAAATCACCTACACCCTTGTGCATCGTTACGTATTTACACAACTTTTAACGCGGGCAATACTTACGCGAGTCTGGCACCTTCACCGCCAACGGTGGGCGATGGGATATCCGGCCGAAAACGCATAGATAAAAGCATAACGAGGGCATTACTCGCTTGCCCCGCACGGAGACAACATGAATACAGCACAACAGCTACTCTGTCCCGCCGCCGAACTGCGGCGGGACGCAAGCATCATCGGCATCATTCCGCCCGATGGAAAGGTCAGCTTCTTTGGTAAGCCGGTACCGGCTGTCGGCGAATTCCGCCAGGAGGCCGTGCGTCGCGGCCATGCCGAACGCAATTTTCGCTTCGCCGCGCCCTGCCTGGGCGCGCAATGCTCGAAATGGAAACAGGGCCGCTGCTCCTTGGTCGGCGCGTTGGTGCATGCGAGCGCAAGCAACAACGAAATACTCGCCCAGGGAGAGCCGCATTGCGGTTTGCGGGAAAGGTGTTATTGGCAGAATACCGGAGGAGCAAAGGCCTGCCAGGCCTGCCGATACGTCAGCAGCGACGCCCGGCTACCGAAGACGGTACGCTTTTCCGCGCCACCATCGCGCAGGGAACAGGCCGCCTAGGAGGCTGTCGGGTTTAGGGAATCGCCGCCGACCACAAGTTGGCCGGCAACGACTTTTCGGTTTTGCCCCGGCAATCCGCAAACTGGAAAACCCGGAGCGGCTGATCGACATGCACGGCCGAGCGGCCGTGCGCGTTGGGTTCACTCGTGTGGCTTATAGGGCCGCCGAGCCGTGTGGTTGAACATACGATTGTGGTCAGCGGGTACTAGGTCCCGCCAAAAAACGATTAAAAATACAAAGATACATCCTACCAAGCCAAGAAAGGCCAGACTTCCTGCTTCAAGATTCATCATAACTTACCTCTTTACCCCTCATTACAGCATTAGGGTATTTACTAATATGCTACATTAGTCAGCGGCAACGCAAGGAAGTTCTGAAGAAAATGTTTTTATGCAACAGGCATTTCTTTTATGGGAACAAGGAAACCCGTAATTCTATAGTATAATCAAATAGTTAACTGAACAATGCCGATATGTATTACTTTCGCAACATGTGTCGACTGAGTCACATATCGTCAATCTGGCTGCTTGTCAGGCGGTGACACACGGCCCGCCGACCCGCCGGCCGACCGCTCAACGCGCTTGCGATCAACCCCAGCAGTAACCAGGCATCCCGCCCCGAACGCCCCTTGATCGCCCGGTCGGCCTGCTGGCACAACAGCAGCAGGCGCCGCCATTGCCCGGCGCGAAGACGCCGCAGGGCCTTCTCCAACAACGGTCGTCTTTTCTCCCAGACGTGCTCGGCGGCGAGTAGCCGCGAAAGGTTCCCGCCCGCTTCCAGCGCGGAAGAGACACGGCCGAGCACACGAATCTCGCGCGCCAGGCTCCACAGCACCACCGCCGCGGCAACGCCCTCCGCGCGCAATACCTCCAGCATGTGCAACGCGCGTCGGGGATCGCCGGCCAGGGCCGCGTCGACCAGACCGAAGACATCGAAGCGCGCCGAATCCGCCACCGCGTCGAGCAGGGTATCGGCATCCAGCGGACCCGGACCATTCAGCAACAGGAGCTTGTCGATCTCCTGCACGGCGGCCAGCAGGTTGCCCTCGACGCGTTCGGCGAGCAGCCCGGCCACCTCCGGCGCCGGCTGCAAGCCCTTGTCACGCATGCGTTGCGCGAGCCAGGCGGGGAGCCGGGCACCATCGACCGGCCAGATGCGCAGCAACGCGCCACGCGCGTCGACAGCCTTGACCCACTTCGTCTTCAGCTGGCTTCGGTCGAGTTTTGGCGCACTGATCAACAGCAAGGTATCCGGAGGTGGATCGGCCAGATAGGCGACCACCGCCTTGCTGCCATCGGCGCCGATCCTGGCGCTGGCGAGGCGCAGATCGATGACGCGCCGATCACCGAACAGAGAGAGGCTGCCGGCGGCTTCGAGCAACAGGCTCCAGTCGAAGCCGCGTCCGACCTCGAGCACGTCACGTTGGCTGTAGCCGGCGTTGCGCGCCGCGTCGCGCAGCGCATCGCCGGCTTCGAGCAATTGCAGGGGTTCATCACCGCTGAGCAGATAGACCGGCAACAAGGACTGCTTGCGCAGATGCTCGCTCAGCTGTTCGGCATGCAGATGCATGGAGATCGGGGTTAGCGCGCCCGCGCCTGCAAGCGCGCCATCAGCTTACGCACCAGCTCCCGCTGCATGGCATCGCGCAGGCGGTCGCGCTCGCTGCTTTTGCCCAGCACGGTGGTCTCCGGGTTGACGAAGCTGCGCCGCGCGATCAGCGTGGCTTGCGGTACGATCGGCTTGCGCTGGCGATCGAGCACGCTGAACGCCAGGGTCTGCACCAATTCGTACTCGACCACCTTGCCGCGCGCGTCGACACTGAGCACGTTCTGCTGGAAATCGCTGTCGCTGATCTTCAGCCAGCTGCGCGCCCGAGCCGGATCCTGGGTGATCCGGATGCCGCCGGCATTCAGGCTGCGGCGGATCTCGGCATACAGGGTCTCGCGGGTATTCACGCCAGTGACGAACATCGGGCCCAGCGCTGTGGACAGCTTCACCTCGCCGCGCAACTGGAAACCGCAAGCAGTCAGCGACATGACGACGAGCAACAACAGAAAGTGGATGAAGCGCATATTATTTCGCCACGATATTGACAAGCCTGCCCGGCACGACGATGACCTTGCGCACCGTCGCGTCGCCGATGAAGCGCCGCGCGTTCTCGTTCGCCAGCGCGACCCGCTCGATGCGCTCCTTGTCCGCGTCGGCGGCTATGCTGAACTTGCCGCGCACCTTGCCGTTCACCTGCACGACGTATTCCAGCGTGTCCTGCTTCAGCGCACTTTCGTCGACCTCCGGCCAACTCGCCGCGAGGATGTCGTCGCCATAGCCGCACTCCCGCCACAACGCATGGCAGACATGCGGCGCGATCGGCGACAACAGCCGCAGCACGATGCCCAGCCCCTCTTGCAACACCGCGCGATCGGCCACGCCATCGCCGAGCTTGTGCATCGCGTTGACCATGATCATGCAGGCGGACACCACGGTATTGAACTGCTGACGCGAGAAGTCGAACAATGCCTGTTTCAGCGCCTTGTGGATATCCTGGCGGACTGCCTGCTGGGCGTCGCCGGGGGCGGCGGTCTCCGTCCCCATGGCATCCAGCCGCCGCGCCAGATTCCAGATGCGCTTCAGAAAGCGGTGCGCGCCGTCGACGCCATCGTCCGACCACTCCAATGACTGCTCCGGCGGCGCGGTGAACATCATGTAGACACGCACGGTGTCCGCGCCATAGCGTTCGATCAGGGCCTGCGGATCGACCGTGTTACCCTTCGACTTGGACATCTTGCCGCCGTCCTTGTTGACCATGCCCTGGGTGAGCAACTGCCTGAACGGTTCGTCGCTGTTCACCAGGCCGACATCGCGCATCAGCTTGTGGAAGAAGCGCGCATACAGCAGGTGCAGGATGGCGTGTTCGATGCCACCGACGTAATGATCCACCGGCAGCCAGTAGTCGGCGCGCGTGTCCAGCATCACGTCGTCGTTGTCGTAGCTGGCGTAACGCGCATAGTACCAGGAGGACTCCATGAAGGTATCGAAGGTGTCGGTCTCGCGCTTCGCCGCCCGGCCGCAATCCGGGCAGCGGCATTCGTAGAACGCGGGCATCTTCTTCAGCGGCGAACCGGAACCGTCAAACTCGACCTCCTCCGGCAGCACCACCGGCAGATCCTCCTCCGGCACCGGCACCTCGCCGCAATCCTCGCAATAGATGATCGGGATGGGCGCTCCCCAGTAGCGCTGCCGCGAGACGCCCCAGTCACGCAGGCGGAAATTGACCTCGCGGTCACCCTTGCCGTGTTCCTTCAGGTAGTCGGCGATCGCGTCGAAGGCCTGCTCGGAGGTCAGGCCGTCGAATCGACCGGAATTGCGCAATACGCCCTTGTCGGTAAAGGCCCGCGCGGAGACATCCACTTCGCCGCCATCCGCCGGCCAGATCACCGGCTTGATCGGAATCCCATACTTATGCGCGAATTCCCAGTCGCGCTGATCGTGCGCCGGCACCGCCATCACCGCGCCGGAGCCATAGCCCGTCAGCACGAAGTTCGCCACCCAGACCGGCACCGGATCACCGCTCACCGGGTGCGTCACCGTGACGCCCAGCGGCATGCCCTTCTTCTCGGCGGTCTCCAGTTCGGCCTCGGTCGCGCCGCCTTGGCGGCATGCGTCGATGAAGGCGGCGAGTTCGGGGTTGTCCTTCGCCGCCTGTCGCGCCAGCGGATGCTCGGCGGCCACCGCGACATAGGTCACGCCCATCAGCGTATCCGGGCGGGTGGTGAACACGCTCAGCTTGTCGCCGCCGTCCGCCAGATCGAAGTCCAGTTGCACGCCAACCGACTTGCCGATCCAGTTGCGCTGCATGGTGACGACCTGCTCCGGCCAGCCATCCAGCTTGTCCAGGTCGGCGAGCAGTTCCTCGGCATAGGCGGTGATGCGGATGAACCACTGCGGGATCTCGCGTTTCTCGACCAAGGCACCGGAGCGCCAGCCACGCCCGTCGATGACCTGCTCGTTGGCGAGCACGGTCTGGTCGACCGGATCCCAGTTCACCACCGAGTGCTTGCGATACACCAGGCCCTTGCGGAACAGCTCGGTGAACAGCCACTGCTCCCATTTATAATAGTCCGGCTTGCAGGTCGCCAGCTCGCGCCGCCAGTCATAGCCAAAACCCAGGCGTTTCAACTGCTCGCGCATGTAATCGATATTCGAGTACGTCCAGGCCGCCGGTGGCATGTTGTTCTTGATCGCCGCGCCCTCGGCGGGCAGGCCGAAGGCATCCCAGCCCATCGGCTGGAGGACGTTTTTACCGAGCATGCGCTGATAGCGGGCGATCACGTCGCCGATCGTGTAGTTACGCACATGGCCCATGTGCAGGCGGCCGCTGGGGTACGGAAACATCGACAGGCAGTAGAATTTCTCGCGCTCGGGATCCTCGTAGACCTCGAAGCTGTGATTCTGCTCCCAATACTGCTGTGCCTGGGCCTCGATGTGTTGCGCGTCGTATTCCTGATGCATGCTCTCAACTGCCGGATAGTCGGATAAAGCCGGGAAGCATACCGCAGGACGGGCCGACCACAAAGCGAGCCGGCGAGGAATCAGGGGTCGGCGACCGCTCCGGGCGCGGCCGACGCAGCCTCTCCCGATGATACCCAACCCGCCGCTTGGAGTGTCTCGGGGTCGAGGGTCAGCGAGCGCGCCCCCTGAAGGTTCCGGCTGTCGGAGACCGCGATCAGCAATGGCGACAGGCTGTCTTTCTTTCTATCGAACGCGAAAGAAGCCCAGGCCGTTCCGGTTTTCTGGGTTTTCGTCTCGCCGTTGGGGCCATGGGTCACACTGATGACGTACGGCGGCGTGCCACCGGTCGCATGCGTCACCAGCGTCGCGCCCGCCAACGTGGCATCGACACCGAGTCCCGCGTGACCGGTGTCGCCCGCGCCGAAGTAGAAAGCGATGACCGTGCCGAAGCTCCCCGAGAAGACGAGAAAGAT
>JALULB010000011.1 GCA_027041035.1 Sedimenticola sp.
GTTGGTGATGTTCCTGCTCGGCTTCATCCTCGACTTCATCGAGATCACCTTCGTCGTGGTGCCGATCGTCGGGCCGATCCTGCTCGCGATGGGGTTGTCGCCGGTTTGGCTGGGGATCATGATCGCCATCAACCTGCAAACCTCCTTCCTGACCCCGCCATTCGGCTTCGCGCTGTTCTATCTGCGTGGCGTCGCGCCGCGCGAGATCAAGACCAGCGATATCTATCGCGGCGTCGCGCCCTTCATCGTCATCCAGTTGGTGATGCTCGGCCTGCTCGCCTTGTGGCCGGCACTGGCTACCTGGCTGCCGTCGGTGGTGTATCGTTGAGCGCGATGGAACAGGGATAACGCCGTAACGGCGCCGGGTTCGTGAAGAAACCCGCGCCGTGTCGGTCAACTGCCGCAGCGCAGATTGCCGGGCACCGCTTCGTCGATGCGCTTCGGTTTCGGCAGGTCCATCGCGTTCATCAACGCGATGTAAGCCTCCCGGCCTTTCGCCAGACGTGGATTCGTACGTTTCTCCTCGCCGATGGTCGATACCGTCAGACCGTTGTAGTCATGGCCGGGATAGACCCGGGTGGCGTCGGGCAGGGTGAACAGCTTGCCGGTGATCGAGTCATAGGCCTTGCCGGCATCGCCCGACTGAAAATCGGTGCGCCCGCTGCCGCGAATCAGCAGCGTGTCGCCGGTGAACACCGCGCCGTCGATCCGATAGCTGATGTCGGTATCGGTATGTCCGGGCGTGTACAACACCTGGATACTTTCGTCACCAAGCTTCAATTCATCGCCGTCATCGAGCAGGCGATCGGCGCAATGGCTCTGGCTGGCGCGATGCACCGCCACCTTGGGTTGCTTGTCGAATCGCGCGCGCAGCTCGCCCGCGCCGGTGATGTGATCGGCGTGGATATGCGTCTCCAGCAGCCATTTCAGCTTCAGGCCCAGCTCACGGATCAGCTTTTCATCACGATCCACCTGTTCCTTCACCGAATCGATCAATGCGGCTTCCTTGCTTGCCGGATCCCACAACAGGTAGCTGTAGGTACTGCTTTCAGGGTCGAAAAGTTGTCTGATTTCCATGGGTTTTCCTCCGTCGATCAACACTGTTGAAGGTTCTGAAACGAGCCGAGATCATGTACTTGGCGAAACCCGGATCGTTCGAGTCTGTGTTTTGCCTCCGCGCTGCGTACGCCGGAAGCGCAATACACCACCAGCGGATCGTCTTTGTGGAACAGCCGGGTGGGCCTGATGCAGCATCTGTAGCGGCAGATTGACAGCCTGTTTCAGCGCGCCTTGGGTAAATTCCTCGGCCGAGCGCACATCGACCAGGCGCGCGCCTTGCGCCAGCAGTTGGCGGGTCTTCTCACAACGTGCTCTGTTTGTCATGGGGTATGTCTCCGTAATCTAGCTATTAGTATTACTAATATGGGTATTATTTTACATAAACCCAGTAAATTAGTAAACAATTAACTACTTGGTGGCACAGGGAATGGTCGGGACAGAAGGATGCAGGGCGAGGGTGCTGTTGAGTTGGGTCGTGGGCCGTGGATCATTCCACGCTCAAAAACCCGGCAGCGATAGCTGGGCGGTATCCTGACAGAGGGGGGCATTGGGCCGGGGTGGAAT
>JALULB010000012.1 GCA_027041035.1 Sedimenticola sp.
CGATACCCTCGCGATGCTCAAGAGCGACGCGCGGGCGGCGCGGCCCGACCGCGACAGCCTGATTCAGCAAGACCAGAAGCTCGCCCTGTGGAAGCTGGCCGAGGAAGGCTTCGACGAAGCCGAGGTACTCGCGCTCTGGGCCAAGCTGAGCATCGACTACTTCCAGATCTCCAGCGTCGACGAGGTCGTCTGGCAGACCAGCCAGATACTCGATACCGACGACCAGCCACCGCTGATCCGCCTGCGCTGCAACGTCGAACGCGGCAGCACCGAATTGTTGCTCTACAGTCCGGACCGCAAGGGCCTGTTCGCCGCGACCACGCGCATCCTCGACATACTCGGCCTGAACATCGTCGACGCGCGCATCGAGACCGCCGACCACGGCATGACGCTGAACAGCTTCTTCATTCTCGGCGACGACGGCGAGCCGATACGTGATCCGGACAACGTGCGTCATATCCTCGACGAACTGGAATCACGCCTGTGGCGCGAGGACAATAAACTGCCGACCATCACCCGCCGCGCGCCGCGTCAATTGAAGCATTTCGATGTCGAGACGCGCATCGAATTCGAGGACGATCCGAACAACCAGCGCACCATCATGCACCTGACCAGCATGGACCAACCCGGCCTGCTCGCGCATGTCGCCGAAACCCTGCTCAATCAACGCGTACGCCTGGTAAAAGCCAAGATCACCACCATCGGCGAGGAAGCGCAAGACACCTTCCTGCTGACCACCCCCGATGGCGCGCCGCTGGATCAAAAGACGCGTAACGCCCTTGGAGACGCCCTGTCGGCCCAACTCCGGGCCGCGTCGTAGCCGGTAACATGCATCGCGTACCCGCTGAAACGCGACGGCGACCGTCGCGTGGCGCCGCTCGGCCCATCGCCCTTTGGCAACCGGGGGCGGTAGCGATGACCCTTTCGCCAATAGTCGCAAAGCCGGGTATTCGGGGAAACATGGCAATTGCATTCGCCGTGGATACCCCCGGCGCGTTTCCGGTTACAATCGCGGCATGATGCAACAGGCCCTACAGATCCTCCAAAACACCTTCGGCTACGCCGAGTTCCGCCACAACCAGGCGGATATCATCGATACCCTGCTGAACGGCGGCGATGCGCTGGTGCTGATGCCGACCGGCGGCGGTAAGTCGCTGTGTTACCAGATCCCGGCGATGATCCGGCCCGGGGTCGGCGTGGTGGTCTCCCCATTGATCGCGCTGATGCAGGACCAGGTCGATGCGCTGACCCAGCTCGGCGCGCGCGCGGCCTTCCTCAACTCGACGCTGGACTACGGCAGCGTCCAGTTCATCGAGCAGCAACTCCTGGCCGGCGAACTGGATCTGCTGTACGTCGCGCCGGAGCGCCTGCTGACGCAGAACACGCTGAACCTGCTGAACAACGCCCGGATCGCGCTGTTCGCCATCGACGAGGCGCATTGCGTATCCCAGTGGGGACACGATTTCCGCAAGGAATACCAACAGTTACGCGTGTTGCACGAGCGCTTTCCCGGCGTGCCACGCGTCGCCCTGACCGCGACCGCCGACGCGCGCACCCGCGAGGAGATCATCACCCAACTGGATCTCCAGCAGGCGGCGCGCTTCATCAACAGCTTCGACCGA
>JALULB010000013.1 GCA_027041035.1 Sedimenticola sp.
CCCAACTCCTGTTTCAACGCGCCGACATCCGGGATATTGTCCAGCGATGTCCGCAGGCTGCCATGCCGGGCTTCCAACGCACCGAGCCGCGCCGCGACCGAGCCCAACTCGGTTTTGACACCATCGAGGCCGTTGCTGATCGACTCCTGCATCCACAGGCCCAGATCGATCTCGAGCTGGCGCTTGATCTCGGTGGTATCGAACAGCGCCGCGGCAATCGCCGCCTCCGGTTCCGCCACCTGGCCGGCCGTCTCGTGCCCGACCGTATCCAGCACCTCCTGCAAGCGCGCCGGTTGCGGTGGTTTCGCCAGGATCGTCAGCACGCCGGCCTCTTTCGCCTCGCGCTCGAACGCCTCGCCCTCGTTCGAGGTACACAGCACCACCGGCAGATCGGCCATCGCCGCGTCGGCCTTGATCCGTCGCGTCGCCTCGAGTCCTCCCATGCCCGGCATGGATTGATCCATCAACACCAGGTCGACCTTGTTGTCATCAAGCACGTCGAGCGCCTCCTCGCCCGATTCCGCCATGACGACATCCAGTCCCTTCTTTCCCAGCATGGAGCGCAGTGCATATCGCGCGGATTTCGAGTCATCGACAAGTAATACTTTCATCCCGTTTTCCTACAACCTCATATAGATTCAGCCCGATACTCAAGGCCCCAAAATACTCCGCTCCGCGGCCCGCTCGCAACAACGCGCAGCGGCGGCGACACGAAAAAAAGCATGCCTACCCGGCAAGCAGCCCACGATTCGGTAACATCACCCGGATCGCTCTCTGCCTGGTACGAATCGAGTCAGTAGATTCAACGACCGCATGATCGCGGGAGGTGAAGCGATGCTGGATGCCCAAGCCGGGAGTTATCATTACAGCGGCATACTGCCAGCAAGCCTTGATGCCTGCCCGTGACCCACGTCCCGATTCATGAAGTCTTTTCCCGATCCGCCGCCGCGCCGCGCAGTTTCCGCATCGCCCGCCAGGTGGTTACGGGGCCGGAGAGCAGATAGACAAAGAATAACGACAGCAACACCGATGGCGGATGCAGCAGGATCACCGCGAGGGCCAGGGTCAGTGCAACCAGCGCGATAAACGGTACCTTGCCGCGAAAATCCACTTCCTTGAAGCTGCTGTAGCGCACATTGCTGACCATCAGCAGGCCGACGCTCATGGTAACCACCAGCGCCGCCACGGACAATACATGGCCATCGATGCCGAGATCCGTCGCGGTCCACACCGAACCCGCCATGATCGCCGCCGCGGAAGGACTGGGCAGACCCTGAAAATAACGCTTGTCCGCCACGCCGACCTGCGTATTGAAGCGCGCCAGACGCAGCGCGGTGGCCGCCGCGTAGACGAATGCCGCCAGCCAGCCGAGCTTCCCCAACGGCTGCAATGCCCACAGATACATGATCAGCGCCGGCGCCAGGCCGAACGCGATCAGATCGGCCAGGCTGTCGTATTCGGCGCCAAAATCGGTCTGGGTGTTGGTCAGGCGCGCGACCCGCCCGTCGATGCCATCGGCGAGCATCGCCGCGAACACCGCCAGCGCGGCGGGTTCGAAACGACCATCCATCGCCGCGAGTATGCCGTAGAAACCGGCGAACAAGGTCGCCGTGGTAAAC
>JALULB010000014.1 GCA_027041035.1 Sedimenticola sp.
GTCACCATCGACCCACGGGTCGTGGACATCGACATTGGCGTTATAACTTTTCAGCTCGTTGACGATATCGATGACACGCGTGTTACGCAGGTCGGGGCAGTTTTCCTTGAAGGTCAGGCCAAGGATGAGAATATTGGAATCCACCACGTGAATGCGGTGCCGCGTCATGAGCTTGATGACATTGCCCGTGACATAGGCGCCCATGTTGTCGTTGATGCGTCGCCCGGCAAGGATGACCTCGGGGTTATAGCCGATGGCCTGTGCCTTGAAGGTCAGGTAATAGGGATCGACACTGATGCAGTGGCCACCGACCAGGCCGGGGCGGAAGGGCAGGAAGTTCCACTTGGTGCCGGCCGCTTCGAGTACTTCGAGGGTGTCGATGCCCAGCTTGTTGAAGATGATGGCCAGTTCGTTGACTAGCGCAATGTTAAGGTCACGCTGGGTGTTTTCGATGACCTTGGCCGCCTCGGCGACCTTGATGGAACTGGCCTTGTGCGTGCCGGCGGTGATGATCGACGCATACAGATCATCGACGAAGTCGGCGATCTCCGGTGTCGAGCCTGATGTCACCTTGAGAATGCTGGTAACGCGATGTTCCTTGTCACCGGGGTTGATGCGCTCGGGGCTGTAGCCCACGAAGAAATCCCGGTTGTAAGTCAGGCCCGACTCCTGCTCCATGATGGGTACGCAGACTTCCTCGGTGGCGCCGGGATAGACTGTGGATTCAAACACCACCACGTCACCTTTCTTCAGCACCTTGCCGATGGTGTGGCTGGCGCCTTCCAGTGGACGTAGATCCGGTTGCTTGGTGTCGGTAATGGGCGTGGGGACGGTAACGATATAGACATTGCAGTCGGCGAGTCCGTCGATGCTGTCGGTGTAGGAGAGGCGCTCGGCCTCCTTCAGTAACTCGGGCTCCACTTCGAGCGTGCTGTCGCGCCCGGCGCGCAGTTCCTCGATACGCGGCGTGTTGATGTCGAAGCCGACAGTGTCGTATTTCTTGCCAAACTCGACGGCCAGTGGCAGGCCCACGTAACCGAGGCCGATGATGCCGATTTTTGCGGAAGAAACGTCTGCCACTTTCAACTCCTGATCGTTTTTCAAATTGTTCGCGCGGCATTTTGCCGTCATTCCGGAAAGGGCTCGCCCATGTTGTCCTTCCAGCCGGATCGGGTACAACCGTCCCCCCGCCCTCAGGGCGGGGGACAGGGGGCGGGGATCAAAATCCTCGGCCCTCGCGCCACGCCATTCGATCCCAATATGTAGGAGCGCCGCCTCGGCGCGATACCGTATCGCGCCGTCATTCCCGCGCAGGCGGGAATCCATTCATCCAAAGCCTGGACCCCGGGTCTCGCTCCGCTCGCCCGGAGTGACGCCGCAAGGCGGCGGCACAATCCTCGGCCCTCGCGCCACGCCACTCGCTACTGAAACCGAGCGGCGCCTAGAATAATGCAAACCTTCCTTTATATATGTAACCAGTCCGCCATACTACTTTTCGGTTACGACTCCATCTCCAGCAGTTTCTTCTCCCACTCCAGCGACGACCTGACGATGACGTCGAGATCGTCATAGCGCGGTTGCCAGCCAAGCAGCGAACGGATACGGTCGGCGCGCG
>JALULB010000015.1:0-9666 GCA_027041035.1 Sedimenticola sp.
ACGAAAGTGAACGGGAAAACGGGCCAAAAGGGCTTTTCCGCAGTAGATCAGCGTTAAACCCGACAGACTCCTAGGAGCCTGTCGGGTCATGGGGGACCATAGCGAGGAGGTGGGAGAGCGAGGCCAAATGTTCCCGGTTTTGAGGCGCATAGTGGACCTATGGAATGAAAAATCGGGGATATTTGGACCGCTCTCCCATCTTCGCAGTAGATTCATCCATAATCCGACAGGCTCCTAGACGAACATCCAGAAATGCTCATCAATCCTCCCGCCTTGCCGATGCGGTAGTTACGGGATTCCGCCTCTCTATGTTGTTTCGCTACAAGATGCAGCGGACTTGACACATAAAAGCGTGATACGAGGAGACCAAAGGCTTGAAAATACTTGTTTACGGAGCCGCCGAGTTCTCTATGACAGTTGCAGATCTTGCCCGACATTGTGGCCATGAAGTTATCGGGTTTGTCAGCGACAACGAGAACGACCTGGGCATTCTCGGGAGTTTGAAGGACGTAGCTTCAACCCATCCCCCGAGTGAGATTGGCTTGGCGATTGGAATAGGCTACCGAAATCTACGCGGGAGGTGGGAAGCATGGCGCGCTGCCAAGTCGCTTGGGTACGGCGCTCCACCACTTATCCATCCGTCCGCCTATGTCGCCGACAACGCTCGGGTCCGGAAAGGGGCGATGATCATGGCTCGCTCGATCGTAGACGTTAAAGCAGACGTTGGCGAACTCGCTGTTGTCTGGCCTGGCGCTTGCATCAATCACGACGCAAGAGTGGGCGACAACACCTTCCTTTCTCCCGGCGCTATTGTCTGCGGATTCAGCAAGGTATCATCGAACACTTTCATCGGCGCTGGTGCCATCATCGTCGATCATTGTACAGTCCCGACCCATTCTTTCATAAAAGCAAACTCGGTTTTCAATGGTCGGTAAAATGAAAAAAGTAGCAATAATCCAGTCAAACTATATACCTTGGAAGGGGTATTTTGACCTGATAAATGATGTCGATGAGTTCGTACTTTATGATGACATGCAGTACACGAAACGTGATTGGAGGAACAGGAATAAGATATTGACACCCAGGGGGCTTAAATGGCTTACCATACCTACCGAATCAAAGGGTAAATACCTACAAAAAATAAAGGACACCCTAATTAGCGATCCCAAATGGCATCATAGACACCTGAGGGAACTGCATGATAACTATCGTCACGCTCGTTACTATGATCTGTTCCTTCCTAAAATATCCAGACTCTATGAAAAAGCATCTCAACAAACGCATCTCAGCCAGATTAATTATATATTCTTAACAGGAATATGTTCGCTGCTAGGGATAGATACACATATATCCTTTTCAATGGAATACCCACTGACCGAAGGAAAGACCGAACGCCTCGTTGACCTGTGCCGTCACTGCCAAGCGACACATTATATATCAGGCCCGTCCGCCAGAGAATATATCGATACCGATATTTTTTCTGCCAGCAATATACAACTGGAGTGGAAAAGTTATGCCAACTACCCGAAATACAATCAACTCGGTACTGGTTTCGAACATGGCGTAACCATTCTTGACCTACTCTTCAACATGGGACCAGAATCATCATGGTATATTTGGGGCTGGCGAAGTTAACAGCATTGCAAGTCGATCTCCGACGAGAATATCATCGGTGAATCTGAAACAGTAAACACAGCGATTATCATATGATCCCATTCAACAAACCGTATATGACCGGCAAGGAGCTTTGGAACATCGCCCAAGCTCACGTAAACGGACATTTGGCTGGCGACGGGCCTTTTACAAACAAGTGCCATGATTGGTTGGAACAGACTATAGGATCGGACAAAGCCTTACTCACCCACTCATGCACGGCTGCGTTGGAAATCGCGGCAAATCTCCTGGATCTGGAACCTAATGATGAAGTGATCATGCCGTCCTACACCTTCGTCTCCACCGCAAACGCGTTTGTATCTCAAGGTGCTACACCTGTTTTCGTCGATATCCGTCCCGATACACTGAACATCGACGAGACGAAGATAGAACGAGCAATTACCGAGAAAACTCGCGCTATAGTTCCCGTTCACTACTCCGGAGTCGGTTGCGATATGGATACCATTATGAGCATCGCAAATCGACACGGCTTGATCGTGATCGAAGATGCTGCTCAGGGAGTCATGGCCTCCTACAAAGACAAACCCTTGGGTGGAATCGGTCAACTTGGCACGCTCTCCTTCCATGAAACAAAGAATATTATAGCGGGCGAGGGAGGCGCCTTGCTCATTAACGACCCGACCTTCATCGAACGCGCAAAAATCATTCGTGAGAAAGGTACCAATCGCGATGCCTATTTTCGGGGCGTCGTCGATAAATATACTTGGGTAGACACCGGCTCGTCCTATCTTCCCGGAGAGATCATTGCGGCTTTTCTATATGCGCAAATACAGGAAGCCGAAGAAATCACCTCCCGCAGAATCGGCATGTGGAATACATACCACCATGAATTCGCCAGCTTGGAGTCAAGAGGACTATGCAGGCGCCATTTTATTCCCGACTACTGTAAACATAATGCACACATGTATTATTTGCTATTGAATAGTATCGAAGACAGAGATCGATTAATATGCACACTGAAAGAAATGGGTATACAAGCTGTTTTTCACTACATTCCACTACATAGCTCGCCCGCTGGAAAAAAATTTGCCAGAACTTCTGGAAACATGTCCTTTACCGACGACCTTTCTCAGCGCCTAGTCAGACTACCGCTCTGGGTTGGACTAGAAGATAAAATTGTCGATATAGCAGATACAGTGAAAAATATCATTAAAGAAACAACCAATACCAAACACTCGACTCCTACCATGCACGGGCTACCCCATACTACATAATGAACAATAAACTCATAACCCACGACAAACCACCTGATTCTTCCAGCTCGTACCTCGCAGGCCGCATGCTGTCTAACTTAAAATCCGCCAAACGCCATCTCAATTTAATATCGCGAAAGCTTTCTTACCTTGCGTTCAATATTCGGGAAATAATACAGACCCGCACTATTCAAAAACGCAAACTAGAAAAACTCAAGTGTAGCCAATGGAAAAATCTAATCGTATTCCTCGTTCCACAACCCAAAAAAGTTACTGGCGGTGTAATGCAGATATATTCGCTACAACGAATTACACAGGAGTATTTCAGAAACTCACGCACCGGCACACTGATCTGTTGGATTCCAGGGGAAGGTATAAATCTATCCAAGCACGGAGGCTTCAAAAACGACATAACAGTATTTCCATTAACACTGGTCTTGAAAAGCATCCCGGCGAACTGCAGAATCCTGCTGCATCTACCAGAGTTTGCGACGGTCAGAATATTGAACAATCTTGGTCGTAAACGACTATTCAAGCTGCGAGACATTCACGGACTGCGCCTCAACATACTGAATCAGAATACGGAAGTGATGCTCGCACCGGAAGAATTATCAGACATCAAAACCTTGTTTCCCGATCTGACATGCACCGTTGGAAATGCCGTATGGGCTTCCGATACCGAAAGGGAAAGACTGGGAATTCCACTACATGTCGTTCCTACATGGTACTATCCTGACGACGCGCCATGGCAACCTTACGAGTCTAAAAGCGACTTGATGATAGTGTCGCCAGACCGGCACCCGGCACGGGAGATGGTTTTGGAGGCAATCCACGCCGCCTTACCCGGCCTCGAGATACGCGTCATCCAAGGGCTCGAATATGAACAATACCTGGACCTGGAAAAACGTGCCAAATGGTCTTTGACCTTCGGAGAAGGGCTGGATGGCTATTTCTATGGTCCGGTGCTTCGTGGCGGCATCGCATTCGCCGTGCGGAACGGGACATTCGATCTGTTGCAAAAAAAGAGCTTCAAAACCCTGTACGATAGCTATGATGACATGATCAACCATATCGCAAATGACATATCCATTCTCGACAATAAAATCAGCTATGAATCATACAATAGCGAGTTGCGCACGCCTTTGCTCGCCGTTCTGGGTCCCGATCGCACGTCCAGAGCCATGACTGCCTATTATAAAGGCAATCTAACCCAGCCGTAGTTGATCTAGCTCCCCTCAGTGACTCCCACTATGATGAAATATAGTAGCCCAGTTTTTATCTGTGGCGCCTTGCGTTCTGGTACCACTGTCCTTCACCTTATGCTCAATGCCCACGACCAGATTAATAATCCGGGTGAGTTTGATTTTTTATTTGATCTCATCAAGGATAAGAACCACTATCCTGATCCCAATCAATTCATCACTTGGTTGAATTCTAATCGGATTTTTCGCTCACACAACTTACGGATAAATCCCAAGCCATGCTTCAAAGACATGGTAATCGCCCTTGTCGATAGCTGCTCTAAACCTGGAGCACTGACCTCAATGAATATTCATCGAAACTTTCACCTTGTACCAGACTTTTTTCCTAACGCTCGTTATATCCATTTGTTGAGAGACCCCAGGGATGTCGCAAGATCCAGCATCCCGATGGGCTGGGCAGGGAACGTATGGTATGGTGTCGACCATTGGATAGATACAGAAAAAAGCTGGGATATACTACGAGCCAGCCTTGATCCAGCGCAATATACAGAGATTCATTTTGAGGAACTCATACACAACCCAGAGGATGTCTTGAAACACATTTGTGCGTTCCTTGGAATATCCTACTCTGACACGATGCTTTCCTATCCTGAGCATTCGACCTATGCGAGGCCAGATCCCGCCTTGACGCAGCAATGGAGGCTGAAAGCAAACCCTCGGCAAATCGGGTTGATCGAGAATAAAGTTGGTACGATGATGGGATCCCGTGGATATGATTGCGCTCTTCCTGAATCCCGGCCACCATCGCTTTCGGAAAGGGTCTACCTCTCGCTTCAAAATAAGTTATATCGTGCCATATTCTGGACAAAACGCTACGGCGTGGCGCTTTACATCGCCGATCGATTCTCGGATCGACTTGGGCCGGAAGTACTCAGATCATATTGCCGTGCTCGCACGGACAGAATCAACACAAGACACTTGAAATAGCATGCGCAACTCAGTTTTATATCGCCTCTGCGTAGTGATAATAAACTACAATACGGCCGAATTGACGATCAATTGCCTTGAATCACTTATCCCTCAGCTTTCCAACATACATTCCAAAGTAATCGTTGTAGACAATGCATCCACGGACTCATCCAGACATGAGATTACTCAATGGATAAATGACAACGCTCATACAGATATTGTGAACCTAGTGGAATCCCCCACTAACCAGGGCTTTTCCGGCGGCAACAACCTGGGTGTGAAACACTGTAAAGCATCCTATTACCTGCTACTCAACAGTGATACCATCGTGCGCGATAGTGCAATAACAAAACTATTGAAAATGGGTGACAGCGGCGCTGATATCGGACTGGTGAGCCCTCGACTGGAGTCTCCGGACGGCAAGCCACAGAAAAGCTGCTTTCGCTGCTTCACTCCCATAAGCGAGCTTATCGATGCGGCTCGGACCGGGCCCATTACTCGACTTTTCCAACGCTACGATGTACCTCTACCCGTGCTCGACATACCCAGTTATCCGGAGTGGACAAGCTTCGCTTGCGTATTGATCAAAGCCGATGTGTTCCAAGATATCGGACTGCTGGACGACGGATACTTTATGTACTTTGAAGACGCGTCTTTCTGTTGTCTCGCGCGTAAGAGAGGCTGGTCCATCGTTAACGAGCCGGCGGCTCGCGTCATTCATCTTCGCGGTGGTAGCTCGCCGGTAAAGCGCCGTGCAGCGGCAAGAGAAAGATTGCCTCGCTACTACTACGAGTCTCGCTCACGATATTACTACATTCAATCTGGCCATGCGGGCTTGATCACCGCAAACCTGCTATGGATGATCGGGCGCTCGATTTCAAAAGCGCGAGAATGGGTGGGAAGATACGATCGACATGTTTGCCGAAGCCAATGGCGAGACATCTGGATAAATTGGCTCGACCCGATGCGCCCCTATACAATAAAAGATGAGGGAGAAAATGCCAAATAAACCAGATTTTATCATTATAGGCGCAATGAAATCAGCGACCAGCTCGCTTTATCAACAATTATCCATCCAAGATGGAATCTTCATGTGTTCACCAAAAGAGCCAAACTTCTTCAGCGATAACGAAAACTACAGGAATGGAAGCAGGTGGTATGAACAACTTTTTAACAACTCGGGGAGCGAAGATATTTGTGGAGAAGCCAGTACGCATTATACCAAGCTACCGACCTACCCACACACTGTTGAGCGCATGCGGGGTCATTTAAAAAACGTAAAATTGGTTTACCTTTTACGAAATCCGATCGATAGATTAATCTCTCACTATATCCACGAATGGAGCCAACGGGTCATCAAATGCGATATAGATAAAGCCATCACCGATCACCCGGAGCTTATCGAGTATGGCTACTATGATAGACAGATTGAGCCATATCTATCCGCATATGGCAGAAATTCTATTCTACTGGTATCCTTTGACCGCTTGAAACACCATCCTCAATCCGAGCTAGAGAGGATATGTCGGTTCATAGGATACAAGAAAAATCCCAAGTGGGTCGTGGATCTCGCACCCAGTAATATATCCAGGGAAAGAATCAGACGATTTCCACTCTATGATGTACTCATCGAATCCCCGTTTGCGCGAACCATCAGACGAACGCTGGTTCCAAAATCCTGGCGCACCCGGATAAAACGGCGTTTGACGATGCAACAGCGACCGCAACCCTCCAACGATTCGTTGCAGAACCTGGAAACACTGTTCAACCGGGATCTACACCTCCTCGGTCAGAAACTGGGGCTACCCGATCTGAACTGCTCCAACTTCTCCCGTTTGACATCTGAAGCGCCGCTGGAATGGGCGCGGCAGGATGACTGATTTGTTACCGGTGCACATCGGCACGGGCGCGGTGATCATCGGAAGAAACGAAGGCGAACGATTGCGCGCCTGCCTGAAGTCGGTAACACGTGAGCTGAAGCATGTCGTCTACGTGGATTCAGGTTCTACCGATAACAGCATCGATATTGCCATCGAAGCCGAGGTCGAGGTCATTCATCTGGATTTGTCCATACCATTCACCGCCGCGAGAGCACGTAATCGTGGATTCTCGAGGCTGAATGAAGCCATGCCGGATGTGGAATTCGTCCAGTTTATCGACGCTGACTGTGAACTCCTTCCTGACTGGCTGACAACCGCGGTAGCTTTTCTGAAGCACAACGATGGCGTTGGCGTTGTTTGTGGCAGAAGGCGAGAACGCTATCCGGAAGCTACCCTGTATAATTGGCTTTGCGATATCGAATGGAATACGCCCATCGGCGAAGCCAAGGCTTGCGGTGGGGACGCACTCATACGTAAAACCGCGTTCATCGAGTCCGGCGGTTTCCGTGACGGGTTGATCGCTGGCGAAGAGCCGGAATTGTGCCTGCGCCTACGCCGGAAACGTTGGCGTATATGGCGGCTGGATCATGAGATGACGCTACACGATGCCCGGATAACACATTTTAGCCAGTGGTGGAGACGTTCCATGCGCGCCGGCCATGCCTTTGCCGAGGGCGCATGGATCCATGCCGCAAGCGACGAAAGACATTGGGCGAGGGAAACCTTGCGCGCAACCATTTGGGGCATGGGCATCCCCGTCTTCGGACTCACCCTCGGGTTCGCGGAGCCACGCTTTTTCCTTATTTTTCTACTCTACCCGGCACAGTTGATACGGCTCATGATTCGAGATAAACAAATGTCGATGCGGCAGCGATTTTGGCATGCCTTCTTTTTACTACTGGGTAAATTCGCGGAAGCCGCGGGGATACTCAAATTTATACTTGGTAGATTGTTGGGTAAATCCAGCAGGATAATCGAATACAAATAGCCGCGCACATGCGGTAGAAACCCACCTATCATGACGGATGTCGGACGATCCAATAAATGCCAACCATCGCCTACCTTGTAAATCAATACCCTAAGGTCAGCCACAGCTTTATTCGGCGTGAAATCTCCGCGTTGGAAGAGAAGGATATCCAGATCAAAAGATTCTCGCTCCGCTCAAGTCCGGAAGCGCTTGTGGACCCGGACGACCAAATCGAATCCCGGAAGACATTTTATATCCTGAACACGTCCTTGCCAGCCCACGCGAGATCGATCCTCAAGCTGTTGCTGGCCAGGCCGACACGATTTCTTCGCGCCCTCGGACAGTGTCTCGCCATGGGCTATCGATCCAATCGAGGCTTGATCCGCCATTGTTTCTACTTTGTCGAAGCTTGCACGCTCGCCGAACAATTGCGCAAACAGGGTATATCCCACGTCCATGCCCATTTCGGCACAAACTCCACGGCTGTCGCGGCACTGGCCCATCACCTCGGTGGCACCACCTACAGCTTTACCATCCACGGGCCGGAGGAATTCGACAAGCCCGAGTGTCTGGCCATCGCGCGGAAGGTGCGCTACGCAGCCTTCGTCGTAACCGTCAGCTCCTTTGGACGCAGTCAGGTCTATCGGTGGATTCCATGCGACACCTGGCCCAAGGTCAAAGTGGTTCATTGTGGTTTCGAACCCGCTTACCGCAATGGCGCGACGCCCTCCCAGGATGCCAGGCGGCTGGTCTGCGTCGGCCGTTTATGCGAACAGAAAGGACAACTGCTGCTCGTTCAAGCCGTCGCGAAGCTCACGGAAGAACGGATGGATTTCAAGCTGATACTGGCCGGCGACGGCCCGCATCGCGCTGAAATCGAGAAGCTTATCGACCAGCACAGGCTCCGCGAATACGTTGAAATCACCGGCTGGATCAGCAGCCGGCAGGTTCGCGACGAGCTACTCGCCGCCCGCGCCCTCGTCCTGCCGAGCTTCGCCGAAGGCCTGCCGGTCGTCATCATGGAAGCCATGGCGCTGCGGCGACCCGTGCTCTCGACCTACGTCGCCGGTATCCCCGAACTCGTGATTCCCGGAGAGAACGGCTGGCTGATTCCGGCGGGTTCCATCGATCTGCTCGTGGAGGGGATGAAAGAGGTACTGGACGCGCCGGCAGACGTGCTCCGGGAGCTCGGCGAGCATGCGCAACAGCGCGTATTCGCAAGACATGATATCCACGCGGAAGCCGACAAACTGAAACGCCACTTCCTGGCCTGCGCCGGCACTCCCCGATGCTGACGATGCTACTCCTCATCATTGCCTTGCCCGTTGTACTGGCGGTTGGCGTGTTCTCGCTGGAAGTGGTCGGCGCGCTGGTCTCGCTCTCCGGACCTCGTCGGGCCGACGATACGCCCCCCGCCACCCAGGCCAATATCGCCGTGCTGGTTCCGGCGCATGACGAGTCGCAAGGCATAGCCACCACGCTGAAGCACATCCACCGCCAGTTGAAAGCAGCAGACCGCTTGCTGGTCGTCGCCGACAACTGTAGCGACGATACCGCCGCGATCGCGGCCGCGAACCATGCCGAGGTCATCGAACGCAACGACACCCGACATCGGGGAAAAGGCTATGCGCTCGACCATGGCATCCAGTGGTTGCGCCAAGCCCCGCCGGATATCGTGATTGTCGTGGACGCCGACTGCACCGTGCAAGCTGGCGCGATCCAACGCCTTGCGGCGACCGCTTGCACGCGCAACGCGCCGGCCCAGGCGCTCTATCTGCTGA
>JALULB010000015.1:9676-16546 GCA_027041035.1 Sedimenticola sp.
ATCTGCTGACCCACTCCGGAACCACCAACATACGCCAACGCATCGCGGAGTTTGCCTGGAAGGTAAAGAACCAGGTCAGGCCACTCGGCTTGAAGCGCGCCGGGCTCGGCTGCCAACTGACAGGCTCGGGCATGGCTTTCCCGTGGGAACTGATCGCCTCCGCACCGCTGGCGAATGCCAGTATCGTCGAGGATCTGAAACTCGGAATCGACCTGGCCCTGTCCGGTCATGCCGCTGAATTCTGTCCCGCCGCGAAGGTCGTCAGCGAGTTTCCGCAAAACGCATCCGCCGCAAGCGGCCAGCGCACTCGATGGGAACACGGCCACCTGGGCACCATCCTGGCCGAGGCGCCCAGGATGATGGCGACCGCGATCAAGAACCGGGACCCCCGGATTCTGGCACTGGCTCTGGACTTGGCCGTGCCCCCGCTGACGATGCTGACCTTGCTGCTGCTATCCCTGACCCTCGCCTACACGGGTGTGGCCTTGTTCGGACCAACGACCCCGTTGATCGTGATGCTCGGCACCACGGCCGTGTTTGGCCTGGCGGTGATGGCCGCCTGGTTCTTCTGGGGGCGCCGCATCGTTCCGCTCGCCGATCTACTCGCCCTGCCCTTCTACATCCTTGGCAAGATTCCGATCTATCTTCGCTTCTGGCGAAAGAGACAGAAAGACTGGGTGCGAACCGACCGCGACTGAAGCGCCGCGCCGTTTCCATCAACAGGCATCCTCCTCGCAGCGCTGCTGCGTGCGGATATGGTAGATCGCCGCTACCGGGATGATCGCCACCAGGCCGTCGCCTTCCAGGCCGGTATGCGCCGCCCGCATGATGATCTCGGCGATTTCCTCCGCCCTGGCGGCGGCGATGAACACCTCCACGCGCACATGGGTCACCATCCAGTCGTTACGGAAGAAGTCCGCGTAATCGCCATAGCCCTTGGTATGGCTGAGGCTCATGCCCGGCACGCCGGCCGCGTGCAGAAGCTTCTCGATCGCGGGTACCGCAGCCGGCCTGACGATCGCCGTGACTTTCGCAAAACTCATGTTGCCTCCTGAGGGTCGGGGATGTTTCGCGGCAGACCGCGTTGTTTCCAGATCAGAAATACCGCCGGAATCACGATCAGCGTCAGCACGGTCGCACTGACCATGCCGCCAACCATCGGCGCGGCGATGCGCCGCATCACCTCCGAGCCGGTGCCGCCGCCGAGCATGATCGGCAGCAGGCCGGCGACGATGGCGGCGACGGTCATCATGATCGGCCGGACACGCAGCAGCGCACCCTCCACCACGGCGGCACGCACATCCTGGCGAGTCAGCTCGCGCCCCTGGTGCGCGGCTTCGTCCAGAAGTCGCCGCAAGGCCTGGTTCAGATAGACCAGCATCACGACGCCAATCTCGACCGACACGCCGGCCAGCGCGATAAAACCCACACCGACCGCGACGGATAGATTATAGTCGAGCAGATACAGCAACCAGATGCCGCCGACCAAGGCGAGCGGCAGGGTGCCGATAATGATCAGCACCTCGGTCAGGTTGCGGAAGTTCAGATACAGCAGTAACACGATGATCACCAGGGTCACCGGCACCACCGTGCTCAGCTTCTCCTTCGCCCGCACCATATACTCGTACTGCCCCGACCAGGAGATCGAATAGCCCGGCGGCAGTTTCAGCTTCTCGGCCACAGTGCGTTGCGCATCGATCACATAGGAGCCAAGGTCTCGTCCCTGGATATCGATATAGGTCCAGCCGTTCAAGCGGGCATTCTCGGTCTTGATCATACCCGGCCCGGATTCAACCTGGATATCGGCGACCTCGGCCAACGGGATATGCGTACCGGCCGGTGTGACCACCGGCAGGTTGCGGATCTTCTCCAGCGAATTACGCAACTGGCGCGGATAACGCAGGTTCACCGGATAGCGTTCCAACCCCTCGACCGACTGGGTAACGCGCATCCCGCCCAGCGCGGTACGCACGACCTTCTGCACATCGGCGATATTCAGGCCGAAGCGCGCCGCCGCCCGGCGGTCGATATCGACCGTCACGTAACGACCACCGGCGACCCGCTCGGAGTACACCGACACCGTGCCCGGCACCTGCTTGATCACCTCTTCGAGCTGCTTGCCAACCCGCTGGATGACCTTCAGATCCGGACCTGCCACCTTCACCCCGACCGGCGTCTTGATACCGGTCGCGAGCATGTCGATGCGGTTCTTGATCGGCATCACCCAGGCGTTGGTCAGCCCGGGAAACTTCACCAATCCATCCAGCTCGCGCTTCAGCTTCTCCAGGGTCATGCCGGGACGCCACTGGTCCCTGGGTTTCAACCGGATCGTCGTCTCGACCATCGTCAACGGTGCCGGATCGGTAGCCGACTCCGCGCGCCCCATCTTGCCGAACACACGCGCCACCTCCGGCACGGTCTTTATCAATCGGTCGGTCTGTTGCAGGATCTGCTGCGCCTTGCCGATGGATACTGCCGGGAAGGTACTCGGCATATACAACAGATCACCCTCGTCCAGATCGGGCATGAACTCACTGCCGATCTTGTCCAACGGCCAGAAGCCGACGACGATCAGCACCAGCGTCAGCAACAGCAGCA
The DNA here is from genome assembly GCA_027041035.1 of Sedimenticola sp. GTDB lineage: Bacteria > Pseudomonadota > Gammaproteobacteria > Chromatiales > Chromatiaceae > JALSSX01. Next base: position 12,275 of record JALULB010000015.1, read on the forward strand.
AGCGTGGAACGCGCAACACCAGATGGATCACCGGCCGATAGATCGCAATCAGCAGGCGATTGATCGGATTCTTCTCTTCCGGCGTCACATGGCCGCGAATGAAGTAGCCCATCAGCACCGGCACCAGGGTAATCGATAGACCGGCGGACGCCGCCATCGCAAAGGTTTTCGTATACGCCAGGGGCGCGAACAGACGCCCCTCCTGGGCCTCCAGGGTAAACACCGGCAGAAAGCTCAGCGTGATGATCAGCAGTGAAAAGAACAGCGGCGGGCCGACCTCGGTGGCCGCCTGACACATCACCACCCAGCGGTTCTCCTTGGTCAGCGGGGTCTTCTCGATATGCTTGTGGACGTTCTCGATCATCACGATCGCCGCGTCCACCATCGCGCCGATCGCGATCGCGATACCGCCCAGCGACATGATGTTCGCATTGATGCCCATGCGCTGCATGATGATGAAGGCGACCAGAATTCCGACCGGCAGCGACAAAATCACCACCAATGCGGAACGCAGATGGAACAAAAACACCGCGCACACGATCGCGACGACGATGAATTCCTCCAGCAGCTTGCCGTTCAGCGTCTCCACGGCACGATGAATCAGGCCGGAACGATCATAGGTCGGCACGATCTCGACACCATCCGGCAGGCCATGAGACAGCTCCTCCAGCTTCTTCTTCGTATCGGCTATCACCGACAGCGCATTCTCGCCGAAACGCATCACGATCACGCCACCGACTACCTCGCCCTCGCCATCCAGTTCGGCGATGCCACGCCGCATCCGTGGCCCGAGCCGGACCTGCGCGACATCGCCGAGCGTCACCGGCGCTCCCTTGTCACTGATACCCAGCGGGATCTCGCGCAAATCCTCGATACCACGGATATAGCCAGTCGCGCGCACCATGTATTCGGCCTCGCCCATCTCGATCACCGAGCCACCCGACTCCTGGTTGCCGCGCTGAATCGCCTTGCGGATACGCGACAGACTCAAGCCATAGGCACGCAGGCTGTCGGGATCAACAACCACCTGGTACTGCTTCACCATGCCACCGATGGTAGCCACCTCGGACACCCCTGGCACGGTCTGCAACTCGAACTTCAGGTACCAGTCCTGCAGGCTGCGCAATTGCGCCAGATCCAACTTGCCGCTACGATCCACCAGCGCATACTCGTACACCCAACCGACGCCGGTCGCGTCCGGGCCGAGTTCTGGCTTGGCATCGGATGGCAGCTTACTCGCCGCCTGAGACAGGTATTCGAGCACACGGGATCTCGCCCAGTACGGATCGGTGCCATCCTCGAAGATGACATAGATGAAGGAATCACCAAAGAAGGAATAGCCGCGCACGTTGGTCGCCTTCGGCACCGACAGCATCGCCGTGGTCAGCGGATAGGTCACTTGGTCCTCCACCACCTGCGGCGCCTGGCCGGGGAAGCTGGTCTTGATGATGACTTGCACATCGGACAGGTCCGGAATCGCGTCCAGCGGCGTATTTTTCACCGCATACAGACCCCAGGCGGTCAGGATCAAGGTCAGCAACAGCACCATGAAACGGTTGCGCAGCGACCATTCGATAATCGCCTGAATCATGGCTGATCTCCGGCATCGACGTGGCGCAACGAGACGATGCAATAGCCGTCAGCGATCTTTTCCAGGTCGAAAGCCACCGCGTCGCCCGCCTTGAAGCCAGCGACATCCACCTGCTTGTCCAGCCGAAACGTCATCTCCATCGCCGGCCAGCCCAGCGCCGCTATCGGCGCGTGGGCGAGCATGATCTCTCCCTTTCCGGGGTCGATGCCGAGCACCTTTCCGCTGCCACCGACAGTCTCCGCCGGCGCTGGCACGGCGTCCGTGTCGCTGGTTTCCGCGTCGCTCATGCGCGTGAAGCTGGCCTTCAGACTGGCCTCGGAATCGATCAAGAACTGACCGGACACCACGACCCGATCGCCCTCGCCAAGCCCGTTGACGATCTCCACCCGATCGCCGCTTTCGATACCCGCGACCACCTCGCGCGCATCGAAACGGCCCTCGCCCAGATCGACGATCACCCGGTCCTTGTCGCCGGCGCGGATCAACGCTTCCAGCGGAATCGATAACACATTCTCGCGCGGGCTGGCGAACAGCTTGACGCGCGCATACATATTCGGCCGTAGCGCCTCTTCGGGATTGTCGAAGCGCAGACGCGCCCGCAGGGTATGCGTCTTCGCGTTCAGGCTCGGATAGATATACTCCACCCGCCCCCGCCATGCCTTGCCCGGCAGGAACGGCAGACGTACCTCGGCGCTGTCGCCGGTATGCACCCAATCGGCCTGACGTTCGAACACCTCGGCGATCAACCACACGCTGGACAGATCCGCCAGTGTCATGACATTCATCTCCGGCTTGATATACATGCCTTCACGTACTTTCAGCTCGGAGACCACGCCATCCTGCGCGGCATGGATCGCGATCGTCTGCCGCGCCTTGCGCGTCTTGCGCAGACGGGCGATGGCGGCGGGGCCGATGCCCAACGCGCGCAGGCGATCGCGCGACGCGCCAATCAGCCCCTTGTTGCCACTGTTCAGCGCGCGCAGAAACTCCTGCTGCGCATTCACCAGTTCCGGCGAATAGAGACGGAACAGCACCTGCCCCTTCTTCGCGCGTTCTCCGGCGGATTTCACCCGCAGGCCCTCGATCCAACCGGACACACGCGGATGCACATGACTGACACGGGATTCGTCATAGTCGATGTAGCCGACGGTATCGATCAATCGCGACAGAGTACCGATCTCGACCGTTTCGCTGCGCACGCCGAGGTTCTGCATCACGGCGGGCGAGATGGTTACATCACTGCCACTGTCGTCGGCATCGGCATACACCGGAATCAGATCCATGCCCATCGGCGACTTGCCGGGTTCGTCGCGGCGGTAGTTGGGGTCCATCGGCGCGACCCAGTAGAGGATCGCCTTGTCGCCGTCCCCGGCCGCCGAAACGGACCGACCGGCAATCAGCGAAACAGCGGCAAGCAGAATCAGAAGGGTTTTGTTCATTGTTCTTCTCCAACAGCAAGATAGAGCAGTCCGGCCTGGTTCTTGAGTCGATCCACGCGCAGTTTCAGCGCCTGCAAGCGGATCTCCAACTCGGTGATACGCGCGCGCATCAGGCCGGTGAATTCGAGCGTGCCGTTCTGGTAGGCATCCAACGCGGCCCGCGCATTGGCCCTGGCCTCGCGGCTCAGGCGACTGTCATAGCGCCGGATGCGGTCATTCAGGCGTTTCAGGTTCGCCGTCACGCTGGCGACGCGCTCGCGGAGCTTGCGGTAGGTATTGTCTCGGTCGAAGAAAGCCGCGTCTGCCTGCTTCTGGCTGGCGAGCACGCGTTTGTCCTGACGGTTCTTCTTGAACAGCGGCAGATCGACCGTCAGCATCAACGCCGCCATGTCCGAACGCCCGGAACCATCCGGGTTATCGCCAAAACGCATGCGGTACTCCGCGCCCACTGTCCAGCCCGGCCGGTATTGCTGTTTCGCGATCGCGATGGATTGCCGGTGGGTTTCGATGATCGCCGAACGCATGCCGATCTCCGGATGCTTCTCCAGATGTTCCAGCACATCATCTTCATCCGGCGTGCTGGGTAGCTCCGGCAAGGCCTTCGGTAGCGACCGCCATGCCGCCGGCCCGATCCAGCCCGACAGCTCGGCCCGCGCCAGATCCTCGCGGGTCTTCACCTGGATCAAACGATCGTCCAGACGCGACAACTCCAGTTCCGCGCGCAACACGTCCTGTTGCGACGACCCGCCCGAAGCGTACTGCACCCGGGTGATCTCGGTCAGGCTCTTGAACAAGCGCCGGTTGGAACGGATGATGCGCGCCGCCTCTACCTGAAAATAAACATCCAGAAAGGTCTTTCTGACATCGCGCAGAATCGCGCCACGCTGCTGGCGCGCGCGAACGCTCTCCAGCAGCGCGCGGGATTCGGTACGCAGCGACTTGAATTTCAGCGTATCGCCGCGCGGAAACGCCTGCTGGATGCCGACCCGCAGCTGCGTGGTCGGCACGCGACGGATATCGAGATCGTCCAACGGCAGGTTGTACAAGCCGGTACGCAGTTTCGGATCGGGCAGCTGCGCATCGGCGACCGCATCCGCGCGTAACGCCTCGGCGCGAGCCAGGCTCGCGCCGACCTCGGGGTCGTCCCGCAGCGCGATGTGCTCGGCATCGCTCAGGGTGAGTGGCTGGTTCCCATCCGCGACCGCCGATGAGAAAGGAAACGACAGAATAACAACTAAACAC
>JALULB010000016.1 GCA_027041035.1 Sedimenticola sp.
TCAGAAATACGCGCGCGGCCGAGGTTTTGCGGCGGCCGGTACAGTTGATCGAGGTGTCTGCCATAGTCTTGGTACTCTAATGAATCAATGCCGAAACAGTCGGCTTCAGACTTCCAGCGCCTTCGGCTGCTGGGCGGTGTGTTCATGCTCGGGACCGGCGTAGACGCGCAGCTTCTTGAACATGGCGCGACCCAGCGGGCCTTTCGGCATCATGCCACGCACGGCGTTTTCGATAACGCGTTCGGGCGCCTTCTCCAGCAGCTTCTCCATGCTGATGGATTTCAGGTTGCCGATGTAACCGGTGTGATGGTGATACATCTTGTCTTTCATCTTGTTGCCGGTCGCGTGGATCTTCTCGGCGTTGACTACCACGATGTAGTCGCCGGTATCCACGTGCGGTGTATATTCAGGCTTGTGCTTGCCACGCAGGCGACGGGCGATCTCGGTTGCCAGTCGTCCAAGGGTTTTGCCGTCGGCATCGACCACGAACCAATCGCGGCGAACATCGGCGGGCTTTGTGCTGACCGTCGTCATCTGGGACTCCACACGGAGGTTGCTAAACCAATTCAGTAAAAAGGGCGCAAATTGTACGCCAGAAAGAACAAACTCGCAAGCCCCCGGTGCCGGGACACAGCGGGGGCTTGCAGGAGGCGGAAGTATAGCCTTATCAGTCGAATACCGCCAGCCCGCTGGGTACGCGGTTTGGCACCGTGCTGCTCAGGTCGATGCAGCTCTGGTCGGTCAGCGCATGCAGGAATGTGACAATCTGGGAAACCTCTTTGTCGCTCAGCGATACCGGCGCGATCTCGATCGCGTCTTCGATTCCCTTGCGCCGGGTCGCGTCGTTCTGGACGACCAGATCCTGGGCGTTCAGGTCCGTGCGCGAAGGCAGCTTCAATTGACTGGGGTCGTAGCTGTTGAGGGATGCGACGGCGTCGAGATGATGGCGCACCATGCCTTCCAGAGTACTGAAGGCGCCATCGTGGCCCCACGGGCCGGTCTGTGCCACTTGGCGCAGCGAAGGCGTGCGGAATTTATAGCGATCGGCGCTGTCGCCGCTGACCTGTTCACGACCGAAGTCGTCGTGGCCATCGCTGTAGCCAGTCTGGTTGTCGCCCTTGCCGGGGCCGATCTGCGGCACGCCGATGGCATGAAACTGTTGATCGGTCAGGAACTTGCCGCTGTGGCAGCTTGCGCAACCGGCCTTCGTGTAGAACAGGATGCCGCCCTGCAGTGCGTCCGGGGAAACCGCCGTGGTGGGGTCTTCGCCGGCATCATACTTCTGTAGATAGCGGTCGAAGGGCGAGTCGGTGCAGCGCCAGGCCGCGCTTTCGAACGCGGCGATGGCATTGGCCGCGTGAACGTAGCTGATATCCTCGGCGGTGTTGATGTCGTCGAATGCGGCCTTGAACAGGTCGACATACTCCGGAATCTCCCGCAGCCGCTTGGCGAGCTGTTCCCAGACGCCATCCGGGCCGGCCAGATTACCGGCCGCGGTCGCGTCGGCGATGCTGTTCTCGCCAGCCTGTCCGGCCATTTCGGTTGGTGACGTGACAGGAAACATCGCCTGTGCCGCCAACGCGCTGTCCAGGCCGCCGGGGACGACCTGCCC
>JALULB010000017.1:0-5136 GCA_027041035.1 Sedimenticola sp.
GGGCCATGTTAGGGATCGCGGTCGCGATGCCATCAAAATAGTGACCGGCCTCTACCGCTGTCGCTCCGCACGCCTCTATCATCTTCCATGATCAGGGGTGTGGCAAATGGACTCATGAACGTTAGGGCAATGCAGGAGCAGTTGCCGGGTTACACGTGTAAATGACCATTTTTAAACGCAGAGCTGGGCTATTTCAGCGGTTAGCTGAGTAGTTACTCCTTGTTTTCCTCGATCCATGCGCTGGCACGTGGCGTCAGCCGATAGCGTTGCGTCGGGCTTCTGGGGCTTTGTGGCTGGGTCATCTCCACCCAGCCGCCTTCCAGCGAGGGTTTCAGATAGTGGCGGCGGAAATGTTCGGCATCCCTGAGTTGGAGCGCCCGCATCAGGGCCTTGCGGCTCATCTCACCTTGCAGGACGGCGAGCAAACGTCTTACTTCCGGGGTAGCATCCCGGGTTACTTCCGGGGTGCTACCCCGGCAGGTCTCCAGGATGCGCGTCAGCATGAAGGTGATGAAAGGCGCTGCGTTGGTCCGCGCGGTGCTCAGCGCAATCGCCTGGTAATAGCCTTCCTGGTGTGCATGCACCAGACTTTCCACCGGCAAATCAGCCAACACCGGCTGCCAGCGACTCAGAATCAGGGTCTGCCACAGCCTGCCCAGGCGTCCGTTGCCGTCGCTGAAGGGGTGGATGAATTCAAACTCGTAGTGGAACAAGGCACTGGCAATGAGCGGGTGGGTTGGTGTATCCGCCAGCCATGCCAACAGATCCGTCATCAGCGCCGGAACCCGGTCGGCGGGCGGTGCCATGTGCAGCACCTCGTCACCCTGCATCACGCCCACGCCGCCGATGCGGTAGCGCCCGGCATCATTCACCAACCCCCGCATCATCACCTCGTGCGCGGCCAACAGATCCCGTTCACTGGTGGGTTGCCATTCGTCCAATCGATCGTAGGCCGCCGCCGCGTTGCGCACCTCTTGTACCTCGCGCTTCGGCGCGATCACCGGACGGCCACCCAGGATGGCGGTGATCTGCTCCTCGCTCAGGGTGTTGCCCTCGATGGCCAGGGAACCGCGCAGGGTGCGGATACGGTTGACCCGGCGCAAGCGCAGTTCATGTTCCGCCGTCACCGTTAGACGCCCCACCTGTTCACTGATCTCGGCGATGAGCGAGACGATGGTCTCGTCCAGCGCATAGGGTGGCAGATAGCTCATGGCTCAGGCCACCTTCCCCGGGAAGAGCTGCTGCATCAGACCCTTCTTGTGCTGGTTCAGTGACTTCGGGGCAAATAGCGGGATGGCCTCGGCCCTTTCGAACCCGTGCGGCATGGCGACACATGGAACGCGGCTTGACGACGGCACGCCATGATCGATGGTTCGCCGAGATTCCCATGCAACAACCGATGTATATTTGTGTACCCTCCGGCCAATACAAGCCTTGTTGTGTATCGCAATTGTGTTTTTACGGTACACAAAATAACTTGTAGTCCCCCGGAGATACACAAGGATGCTCATAGCACCTCCCGGCCTTTCGTGATAGTCAGGTACTGAATACATCCGAGAGCTGGCCTGGTCATCCAACAGCAAAGCGTTTCTCCGCCGTGCGCCGTCCAAACCAGCGGTAAACGCATGATGGACGATGCCGCGCCGCCGACTGGCACGCTTTGGTAGTAAGGGGGGATTGTTCTGCCCTCATCGCCTGGCCACCGGGCATTCAGGTGGCTCGGTAGTGGTTTTGTCCCGATGTCTTTCCGTTCGCGCTGCGGATATGCCGAATCTTCCCTGCCGGTTGCGATGACTTCAAACTGAGTTTAGGGCATTTCGCGCCTATTGGCCAGAGTGGTACAGCGGTTTGAGATGCGTCCGATGCCGCGGTTTGTGGGTCGTCCCGGCATGCGCAACCGGCTGGGTCAGAGCGGATTGAGCACGTCGATCGGGATCAACCATCTATTCGCGCTCGACAGGCCGGGCGCGGTAGCACCCTTGGTGTGGTGGATCGATCGGATTGGCGGAACAGCTTGTTGAACCAACCAGTTATTTGTAGACGAACCCGGTTTTATTTCCCGCATGGTAACTGCTCGCGCACTGTAGGATTCGTCACCGCTACCGGCTGTTTCTGGAGGAAACGTTGGCGGCAGGGTGAGTCCATCATGACAGTCCGGTGGACTTTCATTACCAGGGAGGGTGGAGCCGGACGCTGAGGCGCAGCATGGAATGCGCAGCCTCGGCGCCGCCGTCGAGCCTACAGGGATGTATTGACGGCGTTTTCCAGAAGAAACAGCCAATAGCGACGACCGTATGGCGTCGGGGCACCATGGGCGAGCAGCTACTCCCGCATTTTCTAAAGGATCGTTTCCAGGTGGTCGATAGAGCGAGGGAATACCTATGCGATAAAACAGAACAATGAAAACATCTCAAATGCGTTGGACCGACGATTCCGGCTGGAAAGTGTCGTCCGGTAAGCCGATGGACAGCAAGGACTGCCAACTGGTTCTGGTATTTGCGTCACCCGATTGCCTTGGTGGCTCCGCGTTGAACGAACTCCGTGAGCACTTTCCCAACGCGCGGATTGTCGGCGGTTCGAGCGCCGGTAACGTCATGGACACCACCTGTTCAGTCAACGACATCGTCGCCACGGCCGTGACCTTCGCGGAGAGCCAGGTAGCAACCCGACTCGTGGAAATTCCTCCCGACGGTAACACCTTCGACCTTGTGAACCAAGCAGCCAAAGGGCTGCTTTCCGATGATCTGAAGCATATCCTTGTGCTGTCCGATGGATTGAACATCAACGGCAGCGAGCTGGCAAGGGCTGTAAACATCGGCAACGATGTATCTGTTACTGGCGGACTCATGGGAGACAATGGAAGATTCGAGGAAACCTTTGTCATCGCCGATGGCGAAGCATTCAGTAATGCAGTTGTTTTAATCGGGTTCTATGGCGACAAACTGAAAATCGGACATGGGTGTTATGCCGGCTGGGACGAGTTTGGCATCAATCGAAAGATCACCAAATCGAACCACAACGTGGTTTACGAGATTGACGGCGAGCCGGCGCTCAAGCTCTATAAAAAGTACCTGGGTGATTTTGGTGGCGATTTACCGGCAAGTGGTCTCAGATTTCCGTTGAGCATCACGGAAAAGGACGGAGTGCGATTGATACGCACCTTACTCGGCGTAGACGAAGAGGCGCAGAGCCTGACTTTCGCCGGGGATGTTCCGGAGGGAGCCACCACCTTGCTGATGAAAGGAAACATCGAGAATTTGATCGACGGCGCGGGTACCGCGGCCAGGCAGGCTTATATCGAATCCGGGAGTAATGGGCTGGCGGTCGTAATCAGCTGCGTCGGGCGGCGCATGCTGATGGACCAGTTGGTCGAAGAAGAACTCGACGCGGTCAAGGACGCGCTTGGAGGCAAGGTCACGCAAACCGGTTTCTACTCCTATGGAGAACTCGCGCCTCACAGCAATGATGCCGTTCAGTGTCAACTCCACAATCAGACCATGACACTCTTTACGCTGTATGAGTAAGCGTATATGAATCGGCTACTGAAGAAGCAGATCAGCCGCTATCTCGGGGAAGGGTTCGATCAGGAATCAGCGTATCGCTCGAAGCAATTTCAATCCTTCCTAGACGCCGTTGATGCCTCCTATGAATTCTACAGAAGGGAACAGGCCCTCCTTGAGCGAACACTTGAGCTGAATTCAGAGGAGCTGAATGAGGCCAATCGTCGCCTGCTGGAACAGAACGAAGCTATCTCTCGCCTGGCAACCACCGATACACTGACGGGGTTACCCAATCGCCGGGTCTGTCATGACCGGGTTGCCGAAGCTCTCCGGCGCGCAAGCCGCCACGGTGGGTTGTTTTCCTTGCTGTTCATCGACCTCGACAGGTTCAAGACCATCAACGACACCCTGGGCCATCAGGCTGGAGACAAATTATTGAAGGACGTGGCGCTGAGACTGACCAATAGCGTCCGCAAACACGACATGGTTTCACGATTGGGTGGCGACGAGTTCACGGTGCTACTCGAGGACATCTCTGATGCCAACGAGGCACATGTCGTCGCGCAAAAGATCCTGGACAGGTTAGCGGAACCGTACTCGATCGACGGGAAAGAGTTGAGCATTACCGCAAGCATCGGTATCGGGGTCTATCCGACCAATGGAAGCAATATCGTCGATATCTTCAAGCATGCCGACACGGCCATGTATTTCGTCAAGGAAAACGGCAGGAACAACTTCCAGAGCTATGATCCGGAGATGCATCAAAAGGTTGTCGAATCGATGGAGATCGAATCGAACCTGAGATCGGCGATAGCGAACAACGAACTCAGCGTCCACTACCAGCCCAAGCTGGATATGAAAACGGGGCGCATCGTGGGTTGCGAAGCGTTGCTGCGTTGGCGAAGCCAACAGCATGGTCAAGTGCCGCCTGGTGTTTTTATCCCGATCGCCGAATCTTCCGGGTACATCACCAAGTTGGGGGACTGGGTATTGTCAACAGCCTGCCGGCAGAACAGGCTATGGCAGGAAAAGGGACTACGCCCAGTGCCTGTCGCGGTCAATATTTCCGCTATCCAATTGCAACACCCGGACTTCCTCAAGTCCATCGATCGCGTGCTCCATGAATCCGGCCTGGCGCCCGAATACCTTGAATTGGAGATCACCGAAAGTACCATCATGGGCACGGAGGACATCGTGATGGAAAATCCCACCTTGCTCAAAAACCGGGGTATACGACTGTCCATCGACGATTTTGGCACGGGTTATTCTTCCCTGAGCAAATTGAAACAGTTTCCAATCGACAGCTTGAAGATCGACCGGAGTTTCGTCTGCGACATCGCGGACGACCCGGATGACCTGGCGATAGTCACCGCCATTATTGCAATGGCGGACAGCCTGAAGCTCAACGTGATCGCCGAAGGCGTTGAGACCGTGGAACAGTTGAAGCAACTGATCGATAGAAATTGCACGCAGATCCAAGGCTATTGGTTTAGCAGACCACTTGCGGACGAAGACTTTGAAAACCTGCTGGCATCCGACCCGCTTGTTGAAGACGACCCAGTATTTCCCGTTGTAAACATCATCTAGGAGGCTGTCCGAGAATAGAAGCCGTAGCGAGGGAAAGCTGATTTGAGCG
>JALULB010000017.1:5146-5754 GCA_027041035.1 Sedimenticola sp.
TAACGAGAATCAGGGGGGAATCCAGCCAAATTCAGCTTTTCCGCAGTAGGCTCTCTATTCTTGGACAGCCTCCTAGGAGGCTGTCGGCAAATCCAGCACGTCAAAGGCGTTGGATCACAATGCCGTCCAGAACGGAAAGCCCACTCATCACTTCCCTCGCCCACCGCGCCAGGGCCGATCGTCCATGGCTTTCTGTTCGGCTTTCTCCTCGCTTTGAAGCTCTTCCGCCTGGATTCGTCCGGCCACCTTGTCCAATGCGCTACGACCGCTATGGCGCTGTTCCCATTGCGTTTGTTGCCGCCGGCTGTTGTCCTCGCACTGCCCTACTGTTGCCTGTTGCTCGCGTATCGCGGCTTCGAGTTTGGCGATGAAGCGCTGGTATTCGATCATCTGTCCGGCCCCCATGCCCCGTTGTCGAGCGCGGTGGTAGATTTCCCGGTACTCATTCAGGTATTGCGCCAGCGCTTGTAGCTGATCGCGCGCGGCGGCCTCGGTCCTGCGCGCCTCGCCCCAGGTTTTCGCGGCCTGGTTTTCACGCATGCTGGCGATGCGCTGGATGGGCGCGAATCTTTTCGATCGTTTCATGCGGGCCGGGCCTCTAAGGCTTC
>JALULB010000018.1:0-1620 GCA_027041035.1 Sedimenticola sp.
CAAGCCCTCAAAAATAACCCACAATGTTCTTATACCTATGCCGAAACGCCAAAACACTAGGCCGAACGACATCATCGCCTTGCAAACGCCCTCGATAGTGCGACACATCTACGCCGTTTGGAACAAGTACACACTTGCCCTCTCCCACAGCGGCAACTGCCTCTTGATGCAATACACTCGCGGATGAAACGACAATATCCGCACCTCCTGAAAAAGCGAAAGATTTAAGGCGTTCCAACCTCCTAATGTTTGCATCATCCCCACTTATCAGCGGGTCGATGTGATCGATATATTCATAGATGACACACGAGTCGGGGCCTTTATCAAGTTCTCGTGGTTCAATGATACTATCGGTTGAGTATACAGAACGTATTGCCCCTGAAAGACTGTGAACATCCTCCTTGTCAGTTATCCATACATTATCAACCACCTCACGAAAACCATTTACATCATCCCCCCCCGGAACTGGCGTTTTAAATATCACGAGGTATCCGAGCTGCGCCATTGCCAGCGCCATGTGCTGGGGCCGCTGATACAATGACGCATGCCATGGAATTGTTGATAGCTGAATAAAAACCCCCTTATAGGAGGACCGATCAGCCAAATATGCCTCATAAAACTCGTCCCACGAAAGATCTTTTTGACCTTGCTCTCGCGCCCCAGTTCCACCCTTTCCAGCATATCTCATCCACCTGACAATGCGATGACGAGTCCCATGGAGACGGTTACGCATCCCTGGCGGCAACGCCCAAAACAGCTCCTTCAATGCACGATACCCCTGCCCACCTGGGTCACGAAGCAAATATCCGCCCCCCCGGATCGGCCGTGTAAGACGCCACGACAGTGAACGCTTCATCATCTCGTTTTCGCGATGCAAGGCATCAAGGTAGTCCGCCTGCGCCGACTTTTCTTGCTGGAGCAAGGATATGTCAGCCTCCTTCACCTTGATTTCCCGCTGATATTCAGCCACATCGAGTTCTAGTCGAGCAAGTCGAGACACAAGAAACTCCTGCGTCTCGTGCACGCGATCATCACGTAAGCGATTTTCAAGTTGATGCAGCGCTTGCACCAATCTCGCATCATAATATTGTTCGCTACAAAGCAGACCTGAGAATTTCTCTACCACTTCTACCGAGCCATATATACTCATATCGCTCACAGCAGACACGCTTTCCCTCAGCAGTCCGTAAAATACGGCGAATACAGACGGTTTGGGCAAGGGTAACGTTCTAACGCTTTCGACGAACTCATTCCACACCTCTTTCTCGTCGAAGCGCTGTTTCGCCATTGCATAGACATCATCGGGAAGAGATGAACCGTACTTACTGAACTGCCGGCAAAGCTCATCCTCCCCGATGATCGGGAGTCCGCGTCCAGAGAAGTTGGCAAAAGCAGCTTCTACGAACAGCGGCTCCCGAACGACCCCTTTCACTCCATCATATCCAATGAGCACAACGGGTTTTTTCGCTGAGACAGCTTCCAGCACCACTCGCCCCATCCCCGCCACACCGGCGCATCCACTAATCAACTCGGGCACGTCATCTCGCTCACCCAGAAACTCGACATATTCACCCAACCCCTCTGTTGAAACCAGTTCCTTCAGTTTCGTCTTGGATACGC
>JALULB010000018.1:1630-2477 GCA_027041035.1 Sedimenticola sp.
ACAACCGATATGGGCGGAAAACCGCAGTTAGATGCCTTGACAATAAAATCCCACACCCCCGGAAACTTGTCCCAATCGAGTCGACTGACGACGAGCCACCGAGGCACTTCGACTGGATGACCCTGCGCTCTCTCGGTGGAGACTGTAAACGTAACGCCATTCGGAATCACCAGAAGATTGGACCCCGAGCAAAAAGGGCTTGCCTGTGCGCTCAACTCTGAAGAGACGGACACGACTCTACCGACATTTGCCAAAAGCAGGTTTCTCAATAGAAACCCTTCAAGTGGCGCAAAATTCCAAAGCGAGGTCGGGCCATGAAGCGTAACAACCCCAGGTACACCTTCCATTTCGGCCGCCACCATCGCCGGGACAATAGAAGAGAAGGGATGGGCATGAACAAGGTCGATCGATTTATCCCGGATCAACTCTCGCAGCCGGTCTACCGCCGCCACCCAATCAGCAACAGTTATCTCTGGAAACACTGGAATTTGCGTTACCGATGCAACCGAACCAGGCAACACCCCCCTTCGCAACTCGTTTCCCGTTACAACATGGACGACAAAACCCATCTCAGCCAACGCATTTATTTCGCTTCGGATATGCGTTTCAAGTCCACCCACGGTGAACTGTTCGGTAACGATAAGTATCGACTTCATACTTGTTGCCCCAGAGAAGTAACGTCAATCGCAGTTGGCAAAATACAGATCCCACTACCTTCGACACGTAACTGTGTTACTTTGAGCGTAATCGCATCCGTTCGGCGATCGAGATAACGCATGTCAGCATCTGATATTGCCTGAGCCGCCGCCAAGGTAACGAAATACACCCCTTCCGCCAATCCGAGCTT
>JALULB010000018.1:2487-5744 GCA_027041035.1 Sedimenticola sp.
TGTCCTTCCCGGCACCGCATTCGCAACATTCTTTCCTTGATACAACGTGCTTGTTCCAAAGACCGGAACGCCCTCGACAGTCCGCATCAACAGACCTGCCTGGAGCTCGGAAACTTCAGCGGTCACTTCTACCGTAAACCGTATCGTGGCTCGATCCCCGGACAGAAATGCGGCACAGCGCACCCCCTCACTGTCCAACACCTCCCAATTGCGGATGACGGCACCTGTAGACGACCTTCCTCCGCTCGCGCCGCCTTCAGGTACTCGGCTTTCCTTCTTCGACGAATGCTTCGTCTCCACTTCTGAATCAGGTTCAGCAAGACTGTTCACGGGAGGGAAACCAGCGCGTTCGTCTGCATAGAGCAGGGCATGGTATTCATCTACGACATCCTTGGCCGCACCAATGGACCGTATTTCCCCCTCATGTAACAAAATACCTCTTTGGCAGAACTTTTCGACCGTAGCAGTGGAATGCGTTACCAACAAAATGGAGCATCCATTTGCACGAAGACGCTCTATGTATTCGAAGCATTTTCTTTGGAATTTTTCATCTCCTACGGATAACGCCTCATCCACTATGAGAATCTTCGGATCAACACAAGCCTGCACTGCAAACGCCAGACGAACCGCCATCCCACTTGAATAGGTTTTTACTGGACGATCGAGATAATCCCCTATATCAGCAAACCGCGCGATCTCTTCGAACCTTGCATCAATTTCTTCTCTACTCAGACCAAGAATCGCGCCATTGAGATAGACGTTCTCCCGACCACTAAATTCGGGGTTGAAGCCGGATCCCAGCTCCAACAACGCGGCAAGACGGCCTCGTGCAATCACCTCTCCATCGGTCGCCGAGAGCGTCCCCGCGATTATTTGCAGCAAAGTTGACTTGCCACTTCCATTGCGCCCCAGAATACCTACGGTTTCCCCTTTCTCGACACCAAAACTGACACCCTTGAGTGCCTTGAATTCATTAAAGAACTGACGTGGGGGAAGCCGTACAACACGCTGCAACCGGCTGTAGAGCATTTGCTTTAGTCGATCAGCGGGTTTGTTGTAAATGTGATAGACCTTGGTCAACCCGGAAACTGATATCGCTAGTTCAGAGGACATCGGCAAATCCTCGGCGGGTCTTGTCAAACCAGAGGAAACCGAGCAATGCAATCACTATTGCCACAGTGCTGTAAAAGAGCAGAGCAAGCCAGTCTGGATGTTCCCCCCAAATCAGGACAACCCTAACCTGTTCGATGATGAACGTCAGCGGGTTCAGCTGAAGCCATGGACGGTAAGCCTCGGGCAATGCTTCGATGGGATAGAATACTGGCGCAAGAAACAACATGATCGTTGTGAGCACGCCTATTGCTTGCCCTACATCCCGCAAATATACGCCGAGCGAGGACAGCATCCAGGCAAACCCCAGCGTTAGGATGACAAGAGGCAGTAATACGACGGGAAGAAATATCGCGGTACCTGGCACACCACCGCTGGTCACAATGATCGCAATCAGGAGAACCATAAGGCTAATCGCCGCATGAAATAGCGCCGACCCCATGCTAATGATGGGCAATACCTCGAGCGGAAACACCACCTTCTTTACATACGCCGGATTGCTGACAATCAAGGCTGGCGCGCGGTTGATCACTTCAGCAAACAATGTATGCACGATCATTCCAGCAAAGAGCAGCACCGCGAACTGGGCTTTGCTTTCAGTAGCGCCAAGACCACCCCAGCGCATTTTGAATACGACGGAGAAAACGAACGTATATACCGCCAACATGATCACGGGGTAAAAAAAGGACCATGTCACACCGAGAGCCGACCCACGGTATCGCCCCAGCACCTCGCGTTTACTCATCTGCCAGATGAGATATCGATTTCGCCAAAACGTTTGAACGATCCTCTGTGGCAACGACGCCTGAAACAAACGTGAGTCCTTCATGTACAATCAAGCAGTTGAGCGCCAGTGATGGCGGATCGGGTATTCTACACGACTCTTGGCCCTGCATACCCGCCCCCATCACCCTAGCGCATGCCCCCGGTCATCCATCCCAGACATCTTTACCAACGAATAGCTGCATGCAAGCACGACAAGTCTCGGCGATCATCGTCAACTACAATGCTGGAGAACTCCTTGGACGCGCCGTGTCTTCCGTACTCGCCTGCCCCCAGGTCCACCACGTCATCGTTTCAGACAACGGCTCTCGCGATGGTAGCGCCGATAGCCTACCTGCCAACCCACGCCTTGCGGTACTGCGTCATGATTGTAACTTGGGGTTCGCCGCCGCCAACAACCGCGCCCTCACAACGATTTCCTCCAAGTATTGCCTCCTCCTTAACCCCGATGGAAACATTGATGCCGTGACGCTTGAGCGAATGCTCGCTTTCATGGAAACACACCCCGATGTCGGCATGTGCGGCCCCCGCATTCTCAACGAGGATGGCAGCGAACAGCGCGGCTGCCGACGCGACGAACCAACGCCATTGCTTGCCTTGTCTACGCTGTTCGGCAAGCGCCACGCCGGCATCAACAAGGTCGATGCGCCGCTGCCCGACCGCCCCATAGAGGTGGACGCCATTTCGGGCGCCTGCATGTTCGTCCGCCGTGAGGCACTGGATGATGTCGGCCTGCTCGATGAGGGCTACTTCCTCCACTGCGAGGATCTGGACTGGTGCAAGCGCTTCTGGCAGAAGGGCTGGAAGGTGATGTTTCTTCCCGATGTCACGATCACGCACAGCAAGGGCGGCAGCAGCCGCGACCGGCAGGTTCGAGTGGAGTGGCACAAGCACAAGGGGATGGCGCGCTACTATCGCAAGTTCTACAAGGATCGCTATCCGCGCATCATGATGGTCGCGGTATACACGGCAATCTGGGCGCGATTCCTGTTGCTGGCGCCAGTCTGGGCGATCCGGAGTCACCTGCGTTGAAGGATGTCGTCGTTCTGGGGGCGACCAGCCTCATTGGCCATTTCCTGCTGCCGCAGCTCAGCCAAGGCGGCTATCGGGTTACCGCCGTCAGTCGATCCCGCCCACGACCGCAACAGGGTATCGAGTGGAAAGCGCTGGATGCATCGCAAGACAGCTACCCCTTCACCGACTCCGAGACGCTGATCAGTCTGGCGCCGATCTGGGTGCTTGGAGCACTGCTGCAACGCTCCAGAACACCGCCGGGCCGGATCATTGCCTTCAGCTCGACCAGCGCCATCTCCAAGCAACGGTCGCCCAATCCGGCGGAAAGAAGGACCGCGGAGAAGCTGTTG
>JALULB010000019.1 GCA_027041035.1 Sedimenticola sp.
AATAAGTTACATCCCTGTAACGATCACATTTTTTGCCTTGATCTGACGCATTTCAGCGGCGATCTGAGCAGTTACCCATGTTTTAAACGACTCGCTGAGTAGTTACAAAGTTTCAGCGTTCTCCGGGCTGATTCGTGGCTGGGAACAATTCGTCCCAGCGGGCGTCGACGCGGCGCTTGATCTCGTCGCTCATGACGATCGGCCGGCCCCATTCGCGATCGGTCTCGCCGGGCCATTTGTTCGTTGCGTCGAAGCCGATCTTGCCGCCCAGGCCGGACACCGGCGAGGCGAAATCGAGATAGTCTATCGGCGTGTTCTCGACGATGGTGATGTCGCGTGCCGGGTCCATGCGCGTCGTCATCGCCCAGATCACGTCGTTCCACGAACGTGCGTCGATATCGTCGTCGGTGACGATGACGAACTTGGTGTACATGAACTGGCGCAGGAAGGACCAGACGCCGAACATCACGCGTTTGGCGTGCCCCGGATACTGCTTCTTCATCGTGACCACGGCGACGCGGTAGGAGCAGCCCTCCGGCGGCAGGTAGAAATCGGTGATCTCCGGGAACTGTTTTTGCAGAATGGGCACGAAGACCTCGTTCAGCGCGACGCCGAGTATCGCCGGTTCGTCCGGTGGTCGGCCGGTATAGGTGCTGTGGTAGATCGGCGCGTCGCGGTGGGTGATGCGCTCGATCGTGAATACCGGGAAGTCGTCGACCTCGTTGTAGTAGCCGGTATGGTCGCCGAACGGGCCTTCCGGCGCGATATCGCCCGGTTGGATATGCCCTTCGAGCACGAATTCGGCCGAGGCGGGTACCTGCAGGTCACTGCCGAGACATTTCGTCACCTCGGTGCGCGAGCCGCGCAGCAGACCGGCGAAGGCATATTCTGACAGGCTGTCGGGCACTGGGGTGACCGCGCCGAGTATGGTTGCCGGATCGGCGCCGAGCGCGACCGCGACCGGAAAAGGCTCGCCGGGATGCTGGCGTTGCCAGTCGCGGAAATCCAGCGCGCCGCCACGATGGGCCAGCCAGCGCATGATCACGCGGTTGCGCCCGATCACCTGCATGCGGTAGATGCCGAGGTTCTGCCGCGGCTTCTCCGGGCCACGCGTCACCACCAGTCCCCAGGTGATCAGCGGGCCGGCATCCTCCGGCCAGCAGGTCTGCACCGGCAGGCGGCCGAGATCGACCTCGTCGCCCTCCCAGCGATGTTTCTGGCAGGCGGCGGCGCCGATCTTCTTCGGCGCCATGTCGAGTACCTTGCGGAACACCGGCAGCTTGTCCCAGGCATCCTTCATGCCTTTCGGCGGGTCGGGTTCCTTCAGGAAGGAGAGCAGCTTGCCGACCTCGCGCAACGCCTCGACCGACTCCTCGCCCATGCCCATCGCGACGCGTTGCGTCGTGCCGAACAGGTTGCCGAGTAGCGGGAATGCCGAATCCTTGACGTTCTCGAACAGCAAGGCCGGCCCGCCGGCGCGCAGCGTGCGGTCGCAGATCTCGGTGATCTCCAGGCGGGCGTCGACTTCGGCCGTGACGCGGCGCAATTCGCCGCGTTGTTCGAGTTGAGCGAGGAAATCGCGCAGATCCTTGTATTTCATGCCGCCTTGCCACCGATGCCGTTGTGGCGCAACAGCGCGTCGACGTTGGGCTTGCGGCCGCGAAATGCCGTGTACAGGCTCATCGGGTCGGCCGAACCGCCTTTCTCCAGGATGTTGTGCAGAAAGGCGCCGCCGGCCTCCTGGCTGAAGATGCCCTTCTCCTCGAACAGCGAATAGGCATCGGCGGACAGTACCTCGGCCCACTTGTAGCTGTAGTAGCCGGCCGCGTAGCCGCCGGCGAAGATATGCGAGAAGGCGTGCGCGAAGCGGTTGAACGCAGGCGGTTGGATCACCGCGACCTGTTGGCGCACCTCGTCGAGGATCTCGTAGATGCGACCGCCCCGCGCGGGATCATATTCCAGGTGGATGCGGAAATCGAAGATCGAGAACTCCAGTTGGCGCACCATCGCCATAGCCGACTGGAAGTTTTTCGCCGCCAGCATGCGCTGGTAGAGTTCTTCCGGGATCGGTTCGCCGCTGTCGACATGGCCGGAGATCAGGTCCAGCGCCTCCTTCTCCCAGCACCAGTTCTCCATGAACTGGCTGGGTAGCTCGACCGCGTCCCAGGGTACACCGTTGATCCCGGAGACCTCCGGATAATCGACCAGCGTCAACATATGGTGCAGGCCGTGACCAAACTCGTGGAACAGTGTGATCACGTCGTCATGTGTCAGCAACGCGGGCTGCCCGCCGACCGGCGGCGAGAAGTTGCAGGTCAGAAAGGCGACGGGTGTCTGGATGCCGCTGGCGGTCTTGCGGCGCGCCACGCAGTCGTCCATCCAGGCGCCGCCGCGTTTGTGCGGGCGGGCATACAGATCCAGATAGAACTGGCCGCGCAGTCGGCCTTCGGCATCGTGAATCTCGAAGAAGCGCACGTCGGGGTGCCAGGTGTCCACGCCGGTCTTTTCGTCGATACGCAGGCCGTACAGGCGCTCCACCACGGCGAACAGGCCGGGGATCACGCGGGTTTCCGGGAACCAGGGCTTCAGTTCTTCCTGGCTGATGTTGTAGCGATGCTGACGCAGTTTCTCGGCGTAGTAGGCGATGTCCCAGGCGTTTAGATCGCTGTTTCCGTGGTGTTCCTCGGCGAAGGCCCGCAGCTCGGCCAACTCGCGTTCGGCTTGCGGCTTGGCTTTCGCCGCGAGATCGTACAGAAAGCCGAGCACCTCGTCGGGCGTATCGGCCATCTTGGTCGCCAGCGAGCGTTCCGCGTAGTTGGCAAAGCCCAGCA
This sequence comes from Sedimenticola sp., assembly GCA_027041035.1. Lineage (GTDB taxonomy): Bacteria > Pseudomonadota > Gammaproteobacteria > Chromatiales > Chromatiaceae > JALSSX01. Next base: position 2,832 of record JALULB010000019.1, read on the forward strand.
GGCGTGCCAGTTCGTGGCGATTCGCGAGTATCTCCTCCATTGCTTCGCTGTTGTCCCACTCCCCGGCATTCGGGCCCTGCTCCGAAGCCCGTGTGCTGAAGGCCTCGTAGACTTCACGGCGCAGGGCCTCGTCGTCGGCATAGGCCATCAAGGGCAGAAAGGAAGGTTGCTCCAGTGTCAGCAGCCAGCCGTCCAGCCCCTTCTGTTCGGCGGTCTGGCGGGCCAGGCCCTTGGCGGAGTCGGGCAGGCCGGAGAGTCGGGATTCATCGCTGATCAGCTTGCTCCAGCCGTGGGTGGCGTCGAGGACATTCTGCGAATACCGGCTCGCCAGGCCCGAGAGTGCCTCGCTGATCTGGCGGAAGCGCTCGCGCTGTTCGGCGGGCAGGTCGATTCCGGACAGCCTGAAATCGCGCAGGGCGTCATCCAGGGCCTTCTGCTGCGCCGGGGCCAGGGATTCGTCTTGTTGGCGTACCCGTTTGTAGGCGTCCATCAGCGCGGGGTTCTGCCCCATCTCGGTGGCATAGTTGCTCAGCTTCGGCAGGCAGGCGTTATAGGCGTCGCGCAGCGCTTCGTTGTCGGCGACCGAGTTCATGTGGCTGACGGGCGCCCAAACACGGCTCAGGCGGTCTTCCAGATCCTCGATCGGCGTGATGATAGCGTCCCAGCGCGCATCGCTGTTGCCCTCCAACAGCCTCGCGATCGCCTCGCGATTGTGTTGCAGCAGGTAGTCGATCGCCGCTTCGATATGCTTCGGTTCGATGCGCGAGAACGGCGGCAGGCCGTTCATGTCCAGCAGGGGGTTGCTCATGAATGTCTCCGTGGGATGGGCTAGGAGGCTGTCGGGTTTAGGGGTAATCTACTGCGGCAGTAGGGAATCGGTCTATTTTTCCGATCTTTTTATTCGGCGCCTCCCTGCGCCTCACCCCTACGGGGCTGGCGTGAAACTTTGCTCCTGGCAAAGTTTTCGTTAAATAGGCATCACTATTCGCCTCAAAAGATCGAAAAACTAGCCTCGATTCCCCACTGCCTCGCTACGATTCCCTAAACCCAACAGCCTCCTGGTGGGCTGATTTTCGCATAAAGGGGGATGATGGACTTATGAAAGTTGGCGGAAATTGCCATAATGGCGATTATCGCTCAACGGTGGAATGCAAATGATCAGAGATTTCGCGGACAAGTCGCCGGATATCGCCAACGACGCGTGGATAGACCCACAGGCAACCGTGATCGGGGATGTGCGTATCGGCGCGCAGTCGTCGCTGTGGCCGGGAGTCGTCGCGCGCGGCGATATCCATCATATCCGTATCGGCTCGCTGAGCAACATCCAGGACAACAGCGTGCTGCACGTCACCCATGCCGGGCCGTTCGCGCCGGAGGGGTTTGCGTTGCGCATCGGCGACGGCGTGACCGTCGGGCATCGGGTGATCCTGCATGGCTGCGAGATCGGCGACAACAGCCTGATCGGCATGGGGGCCATCGTGATGGACGGCGCGGTGGTGGAGTCGGGCGTGATGCTCGGTGCCGGCAGCGTGGTGCCGGGGGGCAAGCGGCTGGAGTCAGGTTATCTGTACCTGGGTTCGCCGGCGCGCAAGGTGCGTGAGCTGCGCCAATCCGAGATCGATTACTTCGGCTACTCGGCGGAGCACTATGCGCAGTTGGCCGAGGCTTACCGGCGGACGATAGACTACGATTATTGAATGGCCGCCGGAGGAGGCGGCCATTGGCGTTCAGGAGCGGGTCAGGTCGAGGCGGAACTCGATGAACAGGCCATCGACGTCGATGGTTGAGCTGATTGTGGCTCGTTGTTCGCCATCGAAAGAGACCGTGCCGATGGATGGCCAGGAGAAATCCTTTGGCCAGGGGTTGTCTAGCTTGATTGTATCGCCGCTGATCCCGAAGGATAGGTCGTCAAAGATGTTCCGGTCGGGCAGGTTTTCAACTGTTGGAACCGTTATGTCTTCTCCATTCGGACCTTTCTCTTTCTCAAGGGTAGGGCGATTCACCGCGCAGTCCCGTTGATAGCGGGTGATTTCATCGTCGATCAGGTTACGCGTGTAGTTGAATACATTGTTCGCGCCAAAGTTGATCTCTATTCGCCACTTACACTGTTGTCCGTTGATCGTATAGGACTGAATGCCGGTCCATTTTCCAGTCAATTTCCCGCCGGCCTTTCCAGGCTCGACGCGGCTCAACGAGGCCACGTCATAGACGGCGACGGCACCGTTGCCGGTAGCGCCATTCTCCCCGGTGACGACCGCGGTGTAGGATCCGGGGGCCAGCGTCAGGATGACCGCGGCTTCCTCGGCGCGGGTAGGCGCCTTGCCGGTCTTGGCGATCTCGGCGTTGTTTCCCCAGTCGTTGTTACTGGCGATGGTTGCCGAGCCTGAATGGATGGTCAGTTTCGGATCGGCCAGCACATTGGGCACGTTGGCGTCCGCCAGGGACGGACCCGCGGCGACGATCAACACGGTTTGCGGCTCGCTGCCCTGGATCTCGAAACCGGCGATCATGGCATCGTCGCCGGTACCGACCAGACCGCGGGTGGCGATGGCGGTCAGATCGCCGGCCAGCGCATTCGATAGCATGCCGCTGGCGAGCAGCAATATCAGACTTCTGAAGAACGTCATACGACTTTTCCTTGGCGTGTAATTGAATTGCATATCGGCAAAAGTATAGGGATTCTGTTGCGCATTATCATCAGGATATGATGCGGATTTCAAGTTTTGTGATAGCCGTCTCCGTGTGGGCGGTTCGCCTTATGCATGCGGGATCAGGTAATTCTGCTGGGTCATCAGGTCGACCCCGCAATCCAATTGGCTGATCCAGTCGAGAAAGGACTCGATGCTTTCGCTGCCCTGAAAATGGCCGCCATGCTGCGGTACGAGCATATCGATGTCCAACTCG
>JALULB010000020.1 GCA_027041035.1 Sedimenticola sp.
CCACCGGCGGATTCGGCGACGGCGCGTATCCGCTCGGCCGGTGCGTCGCTCAGCCACCAACGCTGCGCGCCACCCCAGTCGATGAATTGCGCGCCGGACAACGCCAATGGTGCCGAGGTCGGCGCGACCGACAGGCGCCACAATGGCGATTCGCCGGCCAGCGCGGGTTGGAAGAACGCGTGGCGGTGCTCCTTCACCGCCACCCAGAAGGCATCGCCATCGGCAACGCGATCGCCGCCCAGGCTGTCGGCCGCCGCGATCACCGCCGACTCCGCGCCGGACAAACGGATCGACAGCAGGCCATCATGCCAGCAGGCCGCGGACAACGGCGCCAGCCGGGCAGAGGCGTTCATGATGCGTAACGCGTCGCTTTGATCCCGCGACTGCGTCAGGGTCAGCTCGCATTCGGGCCGGGGCAATACCTTCAGGCTGACATCGAGGATCACGCCGAGCGTGCCGAAGGCGCCGACCATCAGCCGGGAGACATCGTAGCCGGCAACGTTCTTCATCACCTCGCCACCAAAATGCAGGGCATCGCCGCGCCCGTTGACGATGCGCGCGCCGAGCACGAAGTCACGCGCCGAACCGACCCACGGGCGCCGTGGACCGGAAAGCCCGCAGGCGATGGTGCCGCCGATGGTCGCGTCGCTACCGAAGGCGGGCGGCTCGAAGGCCAGCATCTGGCGATGTTCGGCCAAGGCTTGATCGATCTCGGCAAGCGGGGTGCCGGCACGCGCGCGGATCACCAGCTCGCGTGGCTCGTAAGTGATGATGCCGCTATGCTCGCGCAGCGACAGCGGCTCGCCGACGCTGGATGCTCCGAGGAACGACTTGCTGCCGCCGCCCTCGAGTCGCAACGGCGTGGCGTCGGCAAACGCCTCTATAACCCGTTGCCGCAGTGCTTCGCCGCTGTCAGGCATCGCGCGCCTCGCGCTGTTCCGGTGGAATCAGGGTCTCGTTTCCCAGCGCCTTGTACTCGGAGCAATGCCGGGGGCGAGGGATCGCCTTGCCGGGATTCAGCAGGCCGGCCGGATCGAATGCCTGCTTCAGCGCGCGAAACTGCTCCAGTTCGACGGCATTGAACTGCACGCACATCTGATGCAGTTTTTCATGCCCGACACCGTGCTCGCCGGTGATGCTGCCGCCGACCTCGACGCTGAGTTCGAGTATCTTGGCGCCGAAGGACTCGGCCTTGCGCAATTGCCGTTCATCGTTCGCGTCGAACAGGATCAACGGATGGAGATTGCCGTCGCCGGCATGGAAGACGTTCGCCACGCGCAGGCCGTATGCGGCGGAGAGCTCGTGGATGCGCGCCAGCACCTCCGCCAGGCGCCGGCGCGGCACCGTGCCGTCCATGCAATAGTAGTCCGGCGACAACCGGCCGACCGCCGGAAAGGCCGACTTGCGACCTTTCCAGAACATCAGCCGCTCGGCCTCGTCGCGCGCCATGCGTACCTCGCTGGCGCCGGCCTGTCTCAGTACGTCACTTACGCGTTCGGTATGCTCGATTACCTCCTCGGCCGCGCCGTCCAGCTCGCACAGCAGTATCGCCGCCGCCTCCACCGGGTAACCGGCATGCACGAAATCCTCGGCCGCGCGGATCGCCAGATTGTCCATCATCTCCAGGCCGGCGGGAATGATCCCGGCGGCGATGATCTCACCGACGGCGTTCGCGGCCTTCTCGACATCGTCGAAGGCGGCGAGCAGCACCCGCGCTTCCCGCGGCACGGGCAGCAGGCGCACCAGCGCCTCGATGACGATGCCGAGCATGCCTTCCGAGCCGGTCATCAACGCAAGCAGATCGTAACCCGCCGCGTCCAACGCCTCGCCGCCAAGGGTGAGCAGTTCGCCATCCGGCATGACGACCTTCAATTCGAGAAGATTGTGCACCGTCAGGCCATATTTCAGGCAATGGACACCGCCCGAATTCTCCGCCACGTTGCCGCCGATGGTGCAGGCTATCTGCGAGGAAGGGTCGGGCGCGTAGTAGAGACCCTGCGCGGCGGCTGCCTCGGTAATGGCCAGGTTGCGCACCCCCGGCTGCACCCGTGCGGTACGCGCCAACGGGTCGATGGCGAGGATGCGATTGAAGCGCACCAGGCTCAGCAGAACGCCATCGGCGAGAGGCAAAGCGCCGCCGGAAAGCCCAGTGGCCGCGCCACGCGCGACGACCGGTACATCCAGTTCCGCGCACAGGCGCACGATCGCCCGCACCTGCTCGACCCGCTCGGGCAATACCGCGACCAACGGCATCTGCCGATAGGCCGGCAGGCCGTCGCATTCGTACGGACGCAGCGCTTCCTCTTCGTGAAGGATGGCCGACGATGGCAGGATCTCGGCCAGCCGACGAAGCAGATCTCGTTTGTCGGGTTTATTCGGCATGGCGCATCATAGACCGATCCGGCGACACAAAAAAGCCACCGTGACAGGTGGCTTTTCCCGATGCGGCATGACGCCCGCTCAGCGGATCTTTTCCTTGATGCGGGCAGCCTTGCCGGTACGCCCACGCAGGTAATACAGCTTGGCGCGACGCACGTCGCCACGCCGCACGACCTTGACGTCGGCGACCAGCGGGCTATAGGTCTGGAAGACGCGCTCGACGCCCTCGCCATGCGAGATCTTGCGTACCGTGAACGATGAGTTCAGGCCACGATTCCGCTTCGCCAGCACGACGCCCTCGAATGCCTGCAAGCGCTCGCGGTTACCTTCCTTTACCCGCACCTGAACAATTACGGTATCGCCGGGGCTGAAGTCCGGCAGTTCACGGTTCATCTGTTCTGATTCCAGCTCCGCAATAATATTGCTCATGGTTTCACTCCTAGGGTTCGGCGCTTCGCAGCGCGGCAATAAATTCATCGAGGAGCTGCCGTTCTTCGTCCGACAAACTCCGGTTTTTCAGTAAATCAGGGCGGCGCAACCAAGTGCGCCCCAGCGATTCGCGCAACCGCCAGCGACGGATGGCGGCATGGTCGCCACTCTTCAGCACCGCGGGCACGGATACGCCGTCGACGACCTCCGGGCGCGTATAGTGCGGGCAATCCAGCAAACCGTCCATGTACGAGTCCTGCCGCGCGGAATCCGCGTGCCCGAGCACACCGGGCAACAGGCGCGTCACGGCATCCATCAACACCATCGCCGGCAGCTCGCCACCGCTGAGGACATAGTCACCGATGGACCATTCCTCGTCGACATGCGCCTCGACAAAGCGTTCGTCCACGCCTTCGTAGCGACCGGCGATCAGGATCATTCCCGAATACGTCGCAAGCGCCCGTGCGCCCCGCTGATCCAACCTACGCCCCTGGGGGCTCAGGTAGATCACCCGGCTGTCCGGCGCGACACGGGAGACATCGCGTAGTGCCGACGCCAGCGGCGTGTACTTCATCAGCATCCCGGGGCCACCGCCAAACGGGCGGTCGTCCACGGTACGGTGCACGTCCGTGGTGTAGTCCCGCGGGTTCCAGCAATGCAAGTCGACCAGGCCGCGTTGCACCGCGCGCCCGGTAACACCTTGCTCCATCACCCTGAACATCTCGGGGAACAGGGTGATCACGTCGAAACGCATCAGAAATCCGGATCCCAGTCCACCGTCATCGTACCGCCGTCGAGATCCACCGAGGTCACGACATCCGGCTGAACAAAGGGGATCATGCGTTCCTTGTCGCCCCTCACGACGATCACGTCGTTCGCGCCGGTCGAGAACAGGTGGGACACCGTGCCAAGCGACACGCCGGCGACGGTCGTCACTTTCAGCCCCTCGAGATCCATCCAGTAGTATTCGTTTTCGGCCGTTTCCGGCAACTGTGCTCGCGGCACCGCGATCACGCTGCCCAGCAGCGCGGCGGCCTGGTCACGATCGTCACAGCCGGCAAGACGCGTGACCAGCGTCTTGCCATGCCGACGACCCTGGCACGGCTCGTACCGGACCCACGCATTTTCCCTGTACAAGTACCAAGGCGAATACCGCAGAATGTTCTCGCGTGGCTGGGTGTCGGAAAACACCTTCACCCAACCCTTTACGCCATACAGGCCGGATATCTTCCCCATGATGACCAGCCCATGCCGTTTGGCGCTGGGCTGAATGCGGGGCTCGACCATATCCTCAGGCAGCGGCTGCCTTGGCATGCTGCTTCATCAGCGCCTTCACTCGATCGCTGGGCTGCGCGCCTTGGCCTATCCAGTAGTCCACCCGCTCGCGATCCAGACGCAGCTCTTCCTGCTTGCCGTCGGCTACCGGGTTGAAGAACCCGAGACGCTCGATATAGCGACCATCGCGAGCGTTACGACTGTCGGTTACGACAACGTGATAGAAAGGACGTTTCTTGGCGCCGCCACGGGCGAGTCTGATAGTTACCATGCCTTTACCTTAAGCTAAAAAAATGCACAGGACGACCCTCAGCAGTCGCCGATAAGGCCGCATATTGTACCCGAACCAGGAAAATTGTGAAGGGATATTTTGTCGTTGCCGCTACACTCCTCGAACGGGGCTGGCGAACGGGGCTGGAGGCGCCGCCGAACGCAGGCCGCGCTCCATGGAACGCGGCACATTGCAATTTCAGCGACGATAGGTAACCATACGAGAATAGAAGCCGTAGCGAGGGGAAGCTGATTTGAGCGGGATTTTTCCCTGATTCGAGGTGAATAGTTGCGCTATTTAACGAGAATCAGGGGGGGAATCCAGCCAAATTCAGCTTTTCCGCATGCCTACAGGGATGTAGGTAGGTAGAGCAATGCAGGAGCAATTGCCGAGTAGGCTCTCTATTCTCGGACAGCCTCCTTGTACCCTTCGTACCTGTCCCTTGCATCATTACTAAACTTAACTTAATGAATTTGAAGTCTACTATGCTACCCATGATAAATCGTACTGCGGCCCTTGTGATTCTCCTGGGGCTGGCCACGAACAGCGCACACGCCATCGGCTGGTTCGGTAAGGACCTGCGCGGACGCGCCTGCTCGGGCGGCGAGCAGCACTATGGTCCCTACGACTACCGCAAGCCGGAGAATCATGGATACCGCTTGCATATCGTCGAATCCTACCATTTCAACAAGCAGGTAGAGCATTTGATCAGGGGTATGACGGGAAGCATAGAAGGCGACCTGAACTACACATTGCGTGCCTTCCCCAACCATCACAAGGCGCTCAAATCCATCGCCCGTTTGTCACTGAAGAAAGAATTCTTGAAATGGGACAAATACCCGCCAGCGGAGTGCTATCTGCAGCGCGCAATCGCCTTCACCCCGGACGACCCCATCGTGCATCTGATCTTTGGTATCTATCTGCATCAGAAACACAAGTTACAAAGAGCAAAAAAAGAGTACGAGTTCGCCATCAAGTATTCACCCAAGTCCGGGCTCGCTCACTACAACTATGGACTTGTGCTGATTGATCTCGATGACATCAAGGGTGCAAAAAAGCAGGCTAGGATCGCGGCCAAGCTCGGTTACCCACTCAAGGGACTCGACAAGCTCATCAAAAAGGCGGAAGCCCGCGAAGCCTTGGGAAAAGACGACAAGGCGAAGTCGAAGGACAGCGACAAGGCCAAGGCTCCATCCAGCAAAGTATCCAGCGGTGATACGAAAGATCACCCGACGCAAGACAAAACCGCCTCGAAGTAAGCAATGATCGGGGCTTTGCGACGCCCCGATCATTGTTCCTCCCGCATAACTTTATTTACTTTATAGAGATATCTCATGCACGCTCGTATTAGCTTGCGCGATGGCGAATTC
>JALULB010000021.1 GCA_027041035.1 Sedimenticola sp.
CCGGGTAACGGCGCGCCGCCATGCGTGCCGCGTCGCGCGAGCGCAGTCCCAGCGTGTCCAGCAGCGTCGCCGGCATCGACATCTCGCGCGACGCGGCACGCATGGCGGCGCGCCGTTACCCGGCGCTGCATATCGCCGTGGCCAGCAGCGCCGAGCTGCCCATCGAGGACCATCGTCTCGACCTCATCCTGCGGGTATTCGCGCCCGGCTATGCCGCCGAGGTCACGCGGACACTGCGTCCCGGCGGACACTACCTCACCGTGACGCCCGCCGCCGCGCACCTGTACGAACTGCGCGAACAGGTCTACGACGCGCCGAGACCACATGACGAAACCCCGGACGCGTTCGCCGGCCTGACGCATCTCCGACGCGAACGACTGACGTTTGCAATCACCCCGGTAGGCGACGACGTCGCCCGTCTGTTCGAGATGACGCCATACTATTGGCAGGCGGATCGACAGAAACAGCAGGAAATCAGCGCCCTACCGAAACTCGAAACCCGCGCCGCCTTCCATCTCGATCTGTATCGAAGCACCGCGCGGGTTTAGACGCCCGTCGAATACACCCGGGATTCTCCAAATATCAGAATCGACTTAATCGGTCGCGCGGGCGGCCGCTATACGACTGATGAGCCTGTCCATAACCCACCCGGCGTCAAAAAACAGCGGCAAGATCCGCTTGTCGAGCGAGTACCCCGGTCGGGAAAGCCAATGGCCGGCAGATTCCACAGGAGAAGGGTAGTCGCATATGCCATGGAAACGCTCGCCGCTATCGGTCGTCGACATTCGCCTGATCGAACAGTTGTATGCCGCTGGGCTGCCGACACTGGTCGCCGGGCAGGTCGTCGCGGTGGTCTGTTTTCTGGCGTTCGGTGGCATCGGCGGGGGCGCCGGCGTCACCGGCTGGATACTCGTGTTCTCGTTTCTGTCGGTCATCCGGCTGTGGCGCATCGGCCATTGGCGAAACCAGTTGCCATGGGATGGCGCAAAGGCGAGGGCGGCGGCATGCGAATACCAGGTACTCAGCCTGTTCGCCGGTATCACCTGGAGCTATCCGCTACTGGCGCTGAGCGCGGACATGGACAGCGTACAGAAGATCTTCACCCTCGTCATCACCATCGGCATGCCGGTCTCCGCGATGCCGGCGAACTCCATCTACCTGCCGGTCTACCGCCTGTTCATGCTACCGATGATCGGCGCCTTGCTGTACTGGTCGATCGCCCTGTCGAACGCGCTGAACGCGCATTTCTTCTTCATCGCGATCGTCCATGCCACGATTCTATACATTACCGCCAAGGCCTACTACACCAGTCAGCGCAAGGCGCTGGAGGGGCATTTCGAGAACCAACGACTGATCGACGACCTGTCCGACGCCAAATCGCGGCTCGAAGCGATTGCCTATCTGGACCCGCTGACCGGGCTGGCGAACCGGCGCTGGTTCCAGATGGAAGCGGACAACATCCTCGCGCGCAACCAGGAAACACATCAGCAAGCCGCGCTGATGCTGATCGACATGGACAACTTCAAGCAGGTCAACGACCAACTCGGCCACGATGCCGGCGACCGCTTGCTGGTCACCATCGCCGACCGGCTCAACAA
>JALULB010000022.1 GCA_027041035.1 Sedimenticola sp.
TCCCGAAGGGCTTTCCCGCCGAGCTGCTCACCGCCAATCCGCTACCCGAGGGCAAGCCGTACATGATGCGGCGGATAGTGGACACGAGCGGCGCCTGGCCGCCGATCCGCGACGTCGTCGCCCCGGAGGTGACCGCGTGGGATCCGGGCAGCCTCCCAGCGACGGAGGGCATCGGGGAGGCCGCGACCTTCGGCCCAGTGGTGATCCAGCCGGAGCGCATGACATCGAGTACCGCTTGTTCATCGGTTTCGGTCAGGGTGGGACGGGTGAATGGGAGCATAAAGGTCTATCCAGAAGCATGATGGAGAAAGTCTGCCGGGCTTACGCTGGCAGACGGGAAGTATCCGGGCGCCATGGCGTGGTCATCGTTCCTCGTTGTGGGTGTCTCCCGTCGAAAACGCATGATTTCGACCCGCCGTCGATCGCCTTTACCGATAATACGCAGGCGCAACCTGTCGCCGTTGGCCAGTTCGATACGCCAGTCATTGCCGTCCACGACGATACGGCCACCTCGCGCGGTATAGTATTCCCGGTAACGCGCCACGAGCACCTCGCGGCTTTCGCGCGTGACGAATGATACCCCGGAACCGCCAACCCAGCTTCCGTCTCCGGCGCTGTAATAGTAGCGGGCGTCATCACCGAACACCGGCGCCTGTCCGACCGCTTCGGGTACCAGCAATCGATACGCCAGCGAATGCTTGCCGAAATACAACGAATCGCTAAACAGCCATTTGAAGTAGATCGCGAACACGACGACAGTGGCAAGTACGATCATACCGAACAACGCTGACGTCAGGCCCGGTAACAAACGCAATCCCGCAACACCCCCATATCGAATAACAGCGCGCCGAACTCGTATCCTTCGGCGATCGCCCAGTCGTCCAGAAAAAGCTCGATCAAGCGGGCGGCCTCCGCATCCGCCAACGCCTGGCCAGACCGGGAAGCGACAGCCAGAATCATCAGTGTCGTACTTTTCATCGACAGGAAGGCCCTCATCGCCTCGGCAAACAAGGCAGGTGCCGCAACAACGCAGGCTCGCCCACGCTTTCCCCAGTCGATGCCACGCATGTCCTCGTCAGTCGCGCCATCGAGTTGTTCCAGAACCCAGGACATCGGTCGAGCGCTCTTTGGTGGATCGGGCGCAAGGATCAAGCGCGTTCCAACGGAACCCAGGTCGATGCCGCAGCGGTCTCTCAGGCTGGCAACAAGCGCTTGCACAACCCTCGTTCCCTGTACTAGGAGCCTGTCGGATTATGGATGAATCTACTGCGAAGATGGGAGAGCGGTCCAAATATTCCCGTTTTTTCGTTACATAGGCCCACTATGCGCCTCAAAACCGGAAACATTTGGTCTCGCTCTCCCACCTTCTCGCTACGATCCCCCATAATCCGACAGGCTCCTAGGTCGTCGTTTACCGGCCATTCCAGACACGGATCAATGCACTTCAACCTTGCGCCTCACCCTCTCGCCAGTATGATCACGCCGACAATAATAACCCCAATCCCCAGAATCCGGGTCATCGACAACACCTCGCCGAGCCAGGCCCAGGCGATCACCGCGTTGACGATGTAGCCGATCGACAGCATCGGATAGGCAAT
>JALULB010000023.1 GCA_027041035.1 Sedimenticola sp.
CATTTCAATCTTTTGCAGGAGCGGGGCCCTCGCCGCGATAAACGGTCCTCGGAAATGCATCGCGGCGAGGGCGCCGCTCCTGCAAAAAACATTTTCCCCAAATTCTTCCTAGGGGCTCTGATCAGAAATCCAGCTCGTAGCCGCTGTAGGTCGGATCATTGAACGTCTGTTCAATCGCTGTCGCAAACGGCGTCGCCTCGACGCCGAAGATCTCCCACCAGGGGATCAGCTCGAATTCATCCCCGGCCGTGAGCGCCTTGAGCTGGGAGGTGGTAAAGGGCGGATCGCGGTCGAACAGGCCCCAGACCCACAGCAGCACCCAGAACAGCTTGTAGGGAATGCGCAGGATCAGTGTGCGCGCCCGCGTTGCCCGCTTGATGGCACGAATGATATCGATGTAATCCACTTCTTCACGGCCCGTGATGTTGAAGGCCTCCCCCACTGGCATCTTCTGTATACAACTGACGATGACGCGACAGAAATCCAGCACATAGAGTGGCTGGCGCATGTAGCGGCCACTGCCGGGAATGGGAAAGATCGGCACCTTGCGCATGAAACGCGACAACCAGCCAAGGTGCTTGCGGTCGAACCAGCCAAACATCAGTGTTGGGCGCAGGATGCAGTATTCAAGCCCGCTGTCGATCACCAGTTGTTCCTGCCGCTTCTTGGTCTCGGTGTAGTCATCTTCGGCGACAGACTCCACCACCGAGGAACTGATATGCACCACGCGGGAAACACCCTTTTCTTTCATGGTCGCGAGCATTACTTCCGTGGAGGTAATATTATTGGCAATGAAGGGCGCGCTGTCCTTTGCGCCGATCTGGGCCTGTAACATGACCACCACGTCGCCGCCTTCGCAGGCCGCCTGCCATTCGCCGGGCCGGGAGATATCCGCCTCGATGACCTGAATATCCGGATGCAACTCACGCAACAGGGCGGTATTGGCAGGATGCTTGTCGATGGCGACGATGTCGGTGAGACCCTGCTCCTTGAGTAATACAATGAGATTCTGGCCAACGAGGCCCGCCGCGCCCGGGATAATGATTCTCATGAAAACCTTGATGTCTGCTTAGAGTTTGAGCCGCTTGAACAGGGTCTCGGGAATGGAACGTATGATCACCATGATCCAGCGCCAGAACCAGGGCAGATAGACAACCTGCTTGCGCCGCTTGATCGCCTTATAGATACCATGACCTACCGTCTCTGGTGAAGCCCACAGGAGTCCCTTGCTGAATTCCCGCGTCATGGGGGTATCAACGAAGCCGGGGCGGATATCGACCACGGCCACGCCCGCCGGAAAGAGCCGATTACGCAGGCCCTGCAGAAACAGACTCACCGCACCCTTGGCCGCGCCGTAGACATAATTGCTCTGGCGACCTCGCTCTCCGGCCACCGAAGTAATCACGGCAATGACACCAGCCGCCTGTTTCTCGAACAGATTCGCTGCCACTGTCAACAACTCCATGATCGACAATGCGTTCAGGTCAAACTCCCGGCGGAACGCAATTGGCGAGGCCTGACAGGCCGGCTGATCGGGCAGACTGCCATAAGCGACAAACAGCACATCCACCCCACCCATGGCCGAC
>JALULB010000024.1 GCA_027041035.1 Sedimenticola sp.
GCGTCTCAACCAGATGTCGCGTTTCGGCGCCTTTCTCGACCCGGTGGCCGACAAGCTGATGGTGGCGGCGGCGCTGTTGCTGATCGTCGATTGCTTCGGGGGCGTCTGGGTCACAGCGGCCGCGGCGATCATCATTGGCCGGGAGATCGCGATTTCGGCGCTGCGGGAGTGGATGGCCGGTATCGGCGACAGTCGCAAGGTGGCGGTCTCCTATCTCGGCAAGGTCAAGACGACGGCGCAGATGTTCGCGCTGTTCTTTCTTCTCTACCAGCATCCGCTGCTGGGGCTGCCGACGTTGACAATCGGCTTCGTCCTGCTCGCGATCTCGGCAGTGCTGACGCTGTGGTCGATGATCAACTATCTGCGTCTCGCAATGGAATGACAGGCGCGGGCGTTTCCCGGCCCACTTCTTCCATTTCTTCGTGTGCATTCAACTACATGCGGCACGCATGGCGCCTTGATTGCCTCCAGAATCGTCCCGCCGAGCGGCTTTCAGAGCGATCTCGAATGGCTGCCTCTGTTCGATTGTCTTGACTGCAATGCATATTTGTACTAATTTCCAATTCAAGTACGCATCAAGACTTATGGCCGTCATGCAAGTTGCCGATCACAGAGCCACATATGATGTTTCCGTCCCGCGCTGTTCGGATGCCGACAAGGCTGCTGCCGGGTTGACGGCATTCTTCTCGATTGCCGCCGAGTGGGGACTGGACAGCGAACAGCAACGCGTTTTGCTCGGTTCGCCCGGGCGTTCCACCTTCTTCAAATGGAAAAAGCAGCTGCGCGGTCAGCTCTCGCGCGACACGCTCGATCGCATCAGCTATCTGCTCGGCATCTACAAGGCGCTGCACATTCTGTTCGATGACAGTACCGTGCTCGAGTGGCTGCGCAATGCCAATGATGCGCCGCTGTTCGGCGGACGCTCGCCGCTCGACTTCATGCTTGGCGGTTCTCTCGTTGCGCTGGCGGACCTGCGCCGTTATCTGGATGCCGCGCGAGGCTGACCGCATTGGCCGATATTGGCATGGAAGCCTTGCCGACTCCGGCGACACGCAAGCCTGACGGCAAGCAGTACCGGATCATCGCCACCCACTATCCGCCGATCGACTTCTTCGAGCGCCACGTCCCGGCCCATCTTCTCGACGCGCTATGGGCGCTGGAGGCGCAAACGAACCCCCGGCTCCAAGAGGAAGCCGGCGAACTCCATCGGGTCGCGCCCGCCGATCGCGTTACCGGTCCCGGCGCAAGCATCGTCATGGCGGCGTTCACTCATGTCGGCTGGCCATCCCGTTTCACCGATGGCAGTTATGGCGTCTACTATGCCGGCTGCAGCCTGGAAACCGCCATTCGCGAGACCGTGCATCATCGTGAGCTCATTGCCCGGGACGCCCACCTGAGCGCAACCGAATTCAGCATGCGCACCTGGATCGGCACTGTCCGCAAGCCGCTGCATGATATCCGTGGCAAGGCCTGGGACGCGCTGCACGACGCGGCCCCAGATCCGGCCGATCATCCGTTTGCACAGGCATTTGGTCGCGGGCTCCGCAGCGAAGGCGCCTGGGGGATCTGGTATCGCAGT
>JALULB010000025.1 GCA_027041035.1 Sedimenticola sp.
CATCGGCAGGCAGCGCGGCAGAAACCAACGCTTGTTGTCACGTGCTTCGTCATAAGGGAAGGCAGCGTTGAAATGCACCTCCTTGCAACTGATCGAATCGCCAAAGGAAAACGGCGTCTGGCTGCCGGCACGGCAGGCGAACTCCCATTCCGCTTCGGTGGGCAGGCGATAGCGCTGCCCGCTACGCGCGCCGAGCCAGTTGCAGTAGGCTTCGGCGTCGGCGACGCGAATATTCATCACCGGGTAGCGACCGTTGGCGCGAATCAGGTCCGGGCGCCAGCGCCAGCCGGTCGACGCGGTGAAGCAGGCGTATTCATCTGCGGTCACGCAGTAGCGGCCGATGGCGAACGGACGCTCGATGGCGCGGTAGTGCCGAGGGGTTTCTTCGATCCGCGCGCCGAATTCGTGATGACCAGCGCCCATCTCGAAGCGGCCGGCCGGAATCACGATCATCTCTGGCGCCGGTATATCGGTCAGGTCACGAAAACCGACCGGATGCGCGTGGCGTTCCGCCGTGCGCCATTGCAGCCGCAGGCGTTCGCGTTCATCGAGGTCCGGCAGGAAGGGCAGCTCGGAGGGCAGTTCCCGGGCATAGGGCATGACGGCGTATCCATGGTGAAATTGGCGCGGATTATAGAGGATCAGTCGTAACTACTCAGCTAACCGCTGAAATGCGCCAGCTCTGCGTTCAAAAATGGTCATTTACACTTGTAACCCGGCAATTGCTCCTGCATTGCCCTAATAAGTTACATCCCTGTAACGATCACATTTTTCGCCTTGATCTGACGCATTTCAGCGGCGATCTGAGCAATTACCCTTTATTTGATCTGCTTGCTGAGTAGTTACGATCAGTCTTCCAGTTTCAGCGCGCTGATATCCGGGATTTTTGCCGCCTCTTTCTCTTCCTTGAAGGCTTCCAGCGAGCCGGTATTCGCCGGCAGGGCGCTGAGTCCGCTGGTATCGATGTCGGCGGGTGTTGGTTCCGGCGCGTCGCTGATCCGCGTGCCGGGAGCGTCGAGTTTCAGCGACGTGATGTCCGGCAGCGCCGTGGCCTCGACCGGGGTTGCGCAATCCTCCAGGCTGCCGGTTGCCGCTGGCAGCAGTTCGAAGTCGGGCATGCTTTCGGGAGCGCTCAGTCGGGGTTTCTTCGCGGCGGGGGCGTCTGTTACGTCATCGGTGGCGGTTTTCTCCACCACGGGACGGATATCGATGAGCGCGCCGGCGTCACGAAACATGACCCGGTAACGGATGGCCTTGTCCATATCGACATCGGCCTTGATACGTATCGGCGTGCCCTGAAACAGGCGGTCGAGTTTCTTTCCATCGGCACGAAACAGTTTGCCGATTCGCTCGCGTACGGCTTCGAGATCTTGCCCTGGCAAAATCTTGCCGGCGAAATAGACATCGTATCGTTCAAAGCTCATGCTGGCTACCTGACATGGATGGCGTGCGATTCCTGTCTATTATTATAGCCTCCACCACCCAAACCCCGGAACTATCGCGCGCGCCTTGCGCCCGTGGCCGTGTCGCTCGTGGTTATGGAGGGCGGCTTTGTGGCCCTGCACAAGAAGATGACGCGCACGCCGGGGTCCGGGGTCTGGCTGGTGGCGGCTATCGTTAAATCACGGCGGACGGAGGCTATATCTATGAATCTTAGCGGTTATCGACTCCATCGGCTGAATCCAGCCTGGGAGCCTTGCGCGCACGAGATTCTGTTTCATACCTCCCGTTACGCGGGCGCGGCGGAACACTGGTTGCGCGATCAGGCCGATCTGCCGGCGTTCTCGTTGCGGGACTATCGGGCGCAATGCCTGGCGCCGGCGCAGCGGCGCTTCGCCGCGGTACTGATGACCTATCCGTTGACCGTGGATACCAGTCGCTCGGTGTGTTGGTTCGTGCGCCAGGCCGCCAGTGGTCGACTGGCCTGCGCGGCCTGCGTCGCGGAGGATTTCCTGCATTGTCCCCGGCACGCGCGTGCCGAGGCGTCGCTCGCGGAGGTGGCGCCTTGCGACCCTTTCCTCAACATGGCTTCGCGTCTGCATCTGCGCGCACGGGTCGAGGGCAAATGCATATGGGTGAGTTTCTCCAGGCTCGTTTACTGGCTGGACGCATCCAATCCGGTGATTCGCGGCAATCTGCAAGACGCCTTGAGTCTGCTTGGGCGGCATGGCTATCGGCTTCGTCCGCGGAAGGGTTGATGAGCGGGTTCCCCGCGTTGCGCTCGGCGAAATGGCCCGCAAGCCAGCATTCAGCGTTTGCACGCGGGAGGCGATATGAAATTACCGATTTCATTATTGGTAAATTTATATGTAATGGAAAGCTAAAGTATTCGCATCGGAATGATCTGAAGCCTATACTGCCTCCGGCATGCAACAGACATGCTCCGCACCATAACAGGTTGGAGGCGCCTTCCTCGTGAATCTTGATCGAGGGGGCATTCAGTGTTGTCTGGAGCGTGGTTTTTTCGAGGTGTTTTTTTATCGGAAAGTCAGGTTAAAAAATGCCGGAACTCCCGTGCTCCCTGCGGGCTGAGGCTTCAGGCTCTGCGGGAATCCATATTCTCTCGTTCATTTGAGGAAAAGACATTATGAGAAAAGTCAGCAAGATCGTCGCGGCAGCTGCTCTCGCGTCCGTTTCTGTGTTCGCCATGTCCAGCGCTAGCGCCTGGTGGGGTCCATGGGGCAACAACGGCTGGGGAAACAACAACGGCTGGGGAAATGGTAACGGTTGGGGCAACGGCTGGGGCGACGGTTCCGGTTCCGGTGATTTCAGCATGAACTTCAGCGGTTCGGGTCGTGGCGCGGGCAGTGGCTACGGCAGCGGTTACGGTAACGGCTACAACAGCTACTATGGTCGTGGTTATGGCTATCCCTATGGCGGTGGTTATCCGGGTTACTACGGCGCGCCGCCGGTTGCGCCCTATGGTGGTCCTGGCATGATGGCGCCTCCGGCTCCGCCCGCGCCTCCAGCGCCGCCTGCTCCGCAGGCCGCTCCCAGCGCCCAATAAGTACAACAGCAACAGCCTTAATTTCAAGCCGGGCATTGCCCGGCTTTTTTGCGTCCGAAGAAATGAATCGTGGTGTGCCGGGGTCTTTATTTGTGCAGTTCACTGAAGCAGAAATTATTAATCCACGAGGATAGCACGATGAAAAAAATGATTATTGCAAGCGCGATCGTATTGGTGTCGAGCAGCGCCCTGGCGGAATGGGAAGATGCCTGGCAGAACCCGGACCTGAACACCGGCGCGGCATTTCATGTGGGTACGCCGACGGTGATGGATCAGCGTCTCGGCTCTACCAGTCTCGATGATCTGAGCAAGCTGAACCCCGACCTTTATCATGGCGGATCGAGTGCCGGTGTGGCGCGGGCGGCAAGTTTCATCGGGCCGACCTCACTGGATGTTTTTCTGGTCGGAAACGATGACAACTATTCCGGTAGCACGGATCTGGGCATCGTTGTCGATGACCGTGGCGAAATGGTCGGTCAGAGCCGGTAGCATGATGAGCGGACGGGTAGCACATCCGTAAGGATGCGGATGTCGCCGTCGGTGGTTCTCATGCGGGTTCTCTCGCCCAGGGAGATGTGGCGTGGCGGGAGAGGCCTTCGATGTTCAAGCCTCAAGAAATCTTATCAACTTCTCCATATTCTGCGGGCCGAGACGAATGTCCTCGATCCTGCCGGAGCGCATCAGGATGAATGTGGGTGTCGCGCGGATATTCATCTGTTGGGCCGCTGCCAGGTCGTCGTGTACGTTGAGTTTCACGATGTTCTTGCCGGCGTTCGCCAGTTCGTCGACACGCGGCGTGATGGATTTGCACGGGCCACAGGTCGGACTGTAGGCGTAGATGATCAACGGCCGGCTGGTATCGGCGGTGCGCAGGCTGCCGGGCAGTACTTTCAGGGTATCACCCTTCATGCGTCCTGCCTGCCAGCGTGTCCACAGCATGAACAGCAGCATCGGGATGGAGATAATCGCAATCAGATAGACGAACCATGGCATGGCTTTGCTCCGCTAAGGGTGAGCCTGCCATGCTATGGCGCTACGCGCGTGGGTGCAATCGATAGCGTGATTCGCCTCGTTGTCGCCAAGCGCGGAACAGCGTGTGTGAATGCGGGTGCGCGACGCTGGCGACGGTGATGCTCTGGCCTCAGCTCAGCAGTAACGAGATGGAGCGTGCGGTCCAGTGATCGTCGCCGAGCGCCGGGCGTTTCAGATCGTTCCATAGCGAACTGATCTGATCGAGCGACAGGGCGTTGTCCTGGAATTCCCGGGCCTCGCGGCGCAGTGCCGCGATATAGTCGCGATTGCCGACGATCTCGATCATCTGCTCCGGGTGCTCGATCCGGTGCCCTTGGCGCTGCAAAGCCGCCATGGCGTCTTCCAGTGGCATTTCGCTCAACAGCTTTCTCGCGAGCGCCTGAATTTCGGGCGACGCTTCCGCGGGCTTTGCGGCACGGGGCGCGAGTTCGGGCGGGCTGTCGAACAGCTTGCGCATGTCGACAACGGCTTGCGTCGTCGTATCGCACGCCAGGTGAGGGTACGCCCGGTTCAATCGGTCGAGGTGGTCGACCATGTCGACGATGGTCTGTTTGGGTTTGAGTTTGGCCATGATCCGGTTCCGCTGGTTGATGTCTGCCGCTTCAGATTGGCGGCCGGGCGCTGGAATAGTTGAATCAGGCCAGCCGGAGTCAATCCAGCGCGGCTCAATCCAGATAGCGCCGCTGCCATTCCAGGTACTTGTCATGGGCATGTCGGGTATAGTCTTCGACATCGTCGAAAGCGCCCGGGTCGAAAGCGTCGTAGAGATAGTAGTTGGCGCGCGGGTTCTGGCTGCGCATGAAATCCAGCATCTTCTCCACCACGCTGACCCCGTCCGGCCAGGCGAAATCGTTCTGCGATTCGTAATGGATATACACGGGAACGATCGGAATGCCGGTTTGCAGCGAGATATCGAACGCACCGAAGCGAAACGATGAGAACAGCCGCTTTCCCTTGCAGCCGCCTTCTGGATACAGCGCTACCGATCGACCCTGCCGGAGGGCGTCGATGATCTGCTGCTTGGCCGCGTTGCGAGAGTCGCGGCATTCCCGTTTTACGAACAGCGTACCGGCGGCTTCGCTGATCTTGCCGGAGATCCACCAGTGGCGTACCTCCTCCTTCGCCAGCGAGGCGACATCGAACAGCGCCGGAATACCGATGTCCTCGAAGGCCGAAGGGTGATTGGCGATCATGATGAACACCGGCGGCAGCGCATCGATGTTTTTCTGATGCAGGCGCAGGTCCACCCCCAGGGCATGCACGAAAACCTGGCTCCACAGGCGGAACAGTTTCGGGTAGAAGTTTCGCGTCCATTCGCCGGGCAGGCGCGCCAGCAGGTACATCGGCAGGGTGAGAACGATCAATTCGATCCATTGCAGCAGCATCCAGCCGTAGCGTGCCAACCGGTAGAGCATGGGGTTCTCCTGTGTCATCTATACCGCGAAGCATAGCAGCCGATAGCTTGTCCGAGGGGAAGTGAAACTCTTATACTCCGGGCATTGCTTGAAAATCGTAACTACTCAGCTAACCGCTGAAATGCGCCAGCTCTGCGTTCAAAAATGGTCATTTACACGTGTAACCCGGCAATTGCTCCTGCATTGCCCTAATAAGTTA
>JALULB010000026.1 GCA_027041035.1 Sedimenticola sp.
CTACCGGCGCGAAGACCGTTCCGGTGAGCCGCCGTTCTACTACCTGTTATCGGCGCGCCGCCCTCTGGATGGAAACGACAACCTGAGCGTCGAAACCAAACCCTTCGAGCCGCGCCTGCGGGCGGGTGATCGCTTGCAGTTCCAACTTCGTGTCAATGCCGTGGTGACCCGCAAGGCGGACGATCACAGCAAGCGGCGCATCCGCCGCGACATCATCGAAGCGGCCATCGATGAATACCGCAAAACCGATCCGAACGGAGAAACCTGGCCGCCACCTTCCGTCATCCATCACGACGTCGCCAATAAATGGCTGGAAGGACAGGGCAATAAACACGGCTTTCAACCGGGCGACTGTCTGGTTTCCAATCACCAGTTTCACAAGGTGAGGAAACCCGGAGACGCCAACAAACGTCAATTCACCAGCCTGGATATTCAGGGAAGCCTGATCGTGACCGAGCCCAAGGCCTATCTGGCGGCGTTGAGGCGAGGCTTTGGCCGCTCCAAAGCCTTCGGCTGCGGCCTGATGCTGGTTCGCAGGCCCTGAACGGAGTACACTGTATGACAATCGTCATACATGAGGGTTAATCAATGACTGAGCTACGTATCAACGCCCGCCTTGATGAGCAGACAGCGGCAGACCTGGAGTTTCTCAAGGAAGCCACGCAGTCGAACAATACCGAGGTTCTTAAAAAAGCGATCCGCTTCTACGCGGACAGGCTGCGTAATGAAATCAGGCAAAGCAAGCGTGCCTTGATCGACAGCGGTTTTGTGGGCGGATTCGAAGGGCCGGAAGATCTTTCGACCAACTACAAGCAGTATATCGCCGAATATCTCAATGAGAAATATCCCGAATAACCGCCTTGTCATCGCCGACTCCGGTTATTGGGTGGCGCTGGGCAATCCGAAAGACCGCCATCACCAGCGGGCGTTGCATCTGTTCAAAACGCTCGATGCCATGCCCATTACCACATGGCCGGTGATTACGGAAGTCTGCTATCTGCTGCACACCCGAGTGAGCCACCGCGCGCAACTGGTTTTCATGCAGTCGCTTACCAATGGCGCCAGTCGCCTGTTTCATCTCGACAGTACACACTTCGACCAGATGGAACACCTGATGTACCGCTACCGCAACTTGCCCATGGATCTGGCCGATGCCTCGCTGGTGATTCTGGCCGAGACGCTGGGCCACGGCCGCATCCTGTCCACCGATCAGCGCGATTTCGAGTCGTATCGCTGGAAGAGCCGCGAGCCCTTTGACAACCTGCTGCTGCCTGATTGAGTCATGACCTTCCTCCCGCTCAAACCCATCCCCATGAAAGAACGCGTCTCCATGATTTTCGTCTGGTATGGCCGCGTCGATGTCAAGGACGGCGCCTTCGTCGTCATTGACAAGAATGGCGTGCGCAAGCACATTCCCGTCGGCTCGGTCGCCTGCATCATGCTCGAACCCGGCACCCGGGTGTCGCACGCGGCGGTCAAGCTCGCGGCCCATGTTGGCACCCTGCTGGTCTGGGTGGGCGAGGCCGGGGTGCGCCTCTACGCCTCCGGCCAGCCCGGCGGCGCCCGCTCCGAC
>JALULB010000027.1 GCA_027041035.1 Sedimenticola sp.
TGGTACAGCGGTCGCATGTTCATCGGGTCGCAGGCGGCCAACAGGGTCCGCGTGTGATCGTCGACGATGCAGAACGCGAAATCGCCGATGAGATGCGTCGCGCTGTCCGTGCCCCAGTGGCGGTAGGCGGCAAGAATCAGCGCGGCATCGCTTCCGCCGGGGGGGAGGGCCAGCGTGTCGCGGAGTTCGTCCCGGTTGTCGATACGCGCGTCGGCGATCACGCTCAGACCGGCTTCCCGGGCAAGCATCGTCGACATGGACGCGTGGTATTCAGCGCACGCGCTGTGGCTCCGATGAGCGAGCCGCTCCATGCGGGTGCGGGTGGAACCCGTGGGCGGGCTTTGCTGGAAGAGACACAGGAAGTTCAAGCGGATGGCCTGGAACCGGCGAGGTCCTTACTCAAGCCCGGAAAATACCTTGAAGAATCAATACGCCGTGCAATCATCGCGCGAATTCATGAGATTTCCGGGTGAGGCGATGGGTTCCAGGTTGTCGATCGCTCGCCGCGGGCCGGGCCGAAGCCCGCCCCGCGCGCGGCATGATCCGATCGATTGGGTGGCCTATGAAGCGTGGCTTCGGTATTCCGGGTCCGTCCAGCAGCGCGGCAGCGACTCGCCCGACATGAACTGCAAGCCATTCTTCTCGAACATCTCCGGATCGGGCAGATCCTCGCCGATGTTGTAGCGCCCGGGAATACTTTTCTTGAATGGATCGAACAGATCCTTCAAGCCCAATACTTCAACCAGATGACCTGTTTCTATTTCTTTCAAGAACATGAGCGGCTCCACTATCAGCAATGACTAATTGATTCCTATCAAGAGTATGGCGGTTAAACGACCAAATTCAAGGTTATCCCTAATATACACTTGGCGTGGGTCTGCTGGATACTATGGGCTTTCCGTACAAACAACAATCCGCCGGCGTTTTCGAATTCCCGGAAACGAACCGGCGTCGGCATGGCGGTCGCGAAGCGATAGCCGCGCCCATGAAAGGCGGATCGAGCAGGAGTCGCACAATGGATAAACGAGCTTACCCAAGGGTGTTTTGCAACCTGCCGGTGGATATTCAGATCCCCGGTCGGTCATTCACCGGCCATTACCGCACCGCGAATATCAGCAAGCGCGGTTTCTTTGCCTATCACGTGCCGCGCTGGCCCAGCGGCATGCAGGTCGAGGTGAACTTTCATTGCCCGGACGAGCCGGTACAGGTGCATGCGAAGCTGACGCGCACGGGCAAGAACGGAGCGGCTTTCGACTTCGTCAACGTCGATTCCGGCGAGCAAGAGGCGCTGGAACATATCGTCTGTCCCGAGTGGCACGGCGACGATCTGTTGATGGGGCAGTTGAAGCTCGCGCCCTATACGGATACCAGCAATTTTGGCCGTTGGCTGAGTCTGACCAGCCTGCTGAGCACGCACCCGCACATCGGGGGTGGTCTGGCGCGGATGTAAGCGCCTCGATCGCGCCCTCAACGGATATCGTGCTTGTTCAGCGGGTAGCCACGATCGCGATAGAAGCGGTAACGCGCCCGGCCCTGTTCACGCGCTTGCGGGTCGTTGTCGATCAACTCGGCGACGCGCTCGAACTGGCTGAAATAGGGCGCCGGCTCGACACCCAGGTTGACCAGCACGTCGTGCTCGTCGACCGTGTCGTTGCCGTATTCGATGAGTACCGGCGTGATTTCGGCATCCACCTTGCCGAGCAGGCCGTGCGGGATGAAGCTCTGCTCGCGAAAGGTCCATAGCAGCCGGTCGATGTGCCGGCCCTCCTCGGCGCTGCCGGCATGCACCAGCACGCGCCTGTTCTGCCGCCAGGCCTTGTCGATGATATGGCAGGCGAGGGCGTGGCGGTTGCCCCGCGCCGCCTCCGCCAGCACATAGAAATCGACACGGGTCATCGGAAGCGGTCTACTTGCCGGCCCGGCGGATCAGCCAACTGGTCAGCAGCGGCACCGGCCGGCCGGTGGCGCCTTTCTCCTTGCCGCTCTTCCACGCGGTACCGGCGATGTCCAGGTGCGCCCAGGGGTATTTCTTCGTGAAGCGCGACAGGAAGCAACCGGCGGTGATCGAGCCGGCCGGCCGGCCGCCGATGTTCGCCATGTCGGCAAAGTTGCTGTCGAGCTGCTTCTGGTATTCCTCCCACAACGGCAGTTGCCAGATGCGATCGCCACTGCTGTTCGAGACATCCAGCAGCTCTCCGGTCAGCTTGTCGTCGTTGCCCATCACCGCGCTGGCCTCGTGTCCCAGGGCGATGATGCACGCGCCGGTCAGCGTGGCGATATCCACCACGGCGGCCGGCTTGAAGCGTTCGACATAGGTCAGCGCGTCGCACAGGATCAGGCGACCCTCGGCGTCGGTATTGAGCACCTCGATGGTCTGGCCCGACAGGCTGGTGACGATGTCGCCGGGCTTGTTGGCGTCGCCGTCCGGCAGGTTTTCCGACGACGGCACCACGCCGATGACGTTCAACGGCAGGCCCATCTCCACGCAGGCGTTGATCGCGCCGAACACACTGGCGCCGCCGCACATGTCGTACTTCATCTCGTCCATCTGCGCGGCTGGCTTGATCGAGATGCCGCCGGCGTCGAATGTCAGGCCCTTGCCGACCAATACCACCGGCTTGGCGCCGGCCTTGCCGCCCTTGTATTCCATGATGATGAAGCGCGCCGGCTCGCGGCTGCCGCGCGATACCGACAGCAATGCGCCCATGCCGAGCTTCTTCATCGCCGCTTCGTCGAGCACGCGCACCTTCAGCTTGTCGTGCTTGCGGCCCATTGCGCGCGCCTTGTTGGCCAGATAGCTCGGGGTGCAGATGTTGCCGGGCAGGTTGCCCAGATCCTTCGCCAGATTCATGCCGTTGCCGATGGCCCGGCCCTGCTCGACACCGCCACGCACCGCGCTGGTCTCCGCGCGGCTGGTGGTCAGCACGGTGAGCTTCTTCAACGGGTGTTTCGCCGGCTTGGCGTCGCTCTTGCATGCGTCGAAGCGATAACCGGCATCAATCGCGGCGATCGCGATATCGCGACCGAGCGCGCCCGCGTCGTCATCCAGCACCAGGCCGTCGATGGCGATCGCCGCCGTCGTCGCCTTACTGCCTTCGACCACGCCGAAGGCGCTGCCCAGGGCATCGCGCAGCTTGCGCGCGTCGAACGCGTCCCGCTTGCCGAGGGCGAGCAGCAAGACGCGTTCCGCGCTGCTGCCGGGGAGGTCGTAGAGCAGCTGCGTGCTGCCGGTGTCGTCGCCAAGATCACCCTTCTTCAGGATGGCTTTCAGCGCGCCCTTGCCGGCCTTGTCGACAAGCGCGGCGCTGCCGTCGAGACGGTTCCGGTCGAACACCGGCAGAATCAGACAGGCGGTTTTTGTTGTCGAAAGGTCGCCTTGCTTGACCTGAAATTGCATAATGGAACTCCCGATAAAAACGTCGCATGGATTTCGCCGAGTCTACCACATCCCCCATGAGCATCATCGACCGCTACATCTTCCGCGAGATCCTGAAGATCTTCCTCGCCGTGCTGGGCATTCTGCTGCTGGTATTGTTCGCGAATACCTTTATCCGTTTCCTCGGATCGGTCGCCGAGGGCGCCATCTCCAACACGGTGGTGCTGAAGCTGGTCGGGCTGGAGATGTCGCGTCTCAGCGGCGTGTTGATTCCGCCGGCGTACTTCGTCGCCACGCTGTTCACGCTCGGGCGCATGTATCGCGACAACGAGATGATGATCCTGTGCGCCAGCGGCATCGGGCCGTGGCAGGTGTTCCGCGCGGTGGCCATCGGCGGAGTGATATTGGCGCTGCTGGTCGGCTGGCTGGTGATGTCCATCCTGCCGCGCGCGACCCTGGCGATCGAGCTGATCAAGAAGAACCAGGAGGACGCGGCGGCCCTGGTCGGACTTGGCGCCGGGCGCTTCAACGAGTTCGAGAACGGCGAACTGGTGGTGTATCTCGGCGAGTTGTCCGAGGAGAACGGCGCCATCGACGATGTCTTCGTGCAGAGCACGAAGGGCGGCAAGCCGGGCGTGGTCACCGCCGCCAGCGGTCGGCTGCTGACCGATCAGGATGGCGGCGACAGCATCATCGTGCTGAAGGACGGTTATCGCTACGAGGGCGTGCCGGGCGTCACCGACTTCAACATCGGGCATTTCGCCGAGTACCGCATCCGCCTGCGGCGCTCGCCGAACGACGCCTACGCGGAGATGCGCGCGCGACCGACGCTGGAACTGATCGGCATGGCCTCGCCGTATGCCGCGGCGGAGTTGCAATACCGCCTGTCCTTTCCGATCTCGATCCTGGTATTCACGATCTTGAGCATTCCACTCAGCCGTTCCGTGCCACGCCGCAGCATGTACGGTCGCCTGCTGATCGCGTTGCTGGTGTACTTCATCTACATGAATCTACAGAAGACCGCGGAGAACTGGATCAAGGATGGCCTGGTGCCGCCATGGCTGGGGATGTGGTGGGTGCATGCGCTGTTCATCCTGTTCGCGATGCTGCTGATGCTGCGCGATTCCGGTCGCGCGCGGCGCTGGCTGCGTAACTTCCGGGCGGTGCCGACATGAAGATCCTGCACCGCTACATCTTTCGCGCGGTGATGTTCAGCACCTTGTTCGTGCTCGCGGCGTTGCTCGTGCTGATGGTATTCATGGCCTTCACCGAGGAACTGGGCGATGCCGGCATCGGCCAGTACCAGACCCGCCATGCGTTCCTGTACAGCCTGTTGCAGGCACCCGGCTTTCTGTTCGAGATCTTCCCGGTTTCGGCGCTCATCGGCAGCCTGCTCGGACTGGGCGCGATGGCCAGCCAGTCCGAACTGGTGGCGATGCGCGCCGCCGGCGTGTCGATCGCGCAGATCGTCTGGTCCGTGGTGCGCGCCGGCCTGTGGATGCTGCTCGCGGTGGCCCTGATCGGCGAGTATGTCGCGCCGCCGGCGGATCG
Organism: Sedimenticola sp.; assembly: GCA_027041035.1. Lineage (GTDB taxonomy): Bacteria > Pseudomonadota > Gammaproteobacteria > Chromatiales > Chromatiaceae > JALSSX01. The sequence continues at coordinate 4,928 of JALULB010000027.1, forward strand.
CTACGCGCGTCAGATGAAAGCCGAGAAGATGAACAACCAGGTGCTGTTGCAATCGAACTTCGGCTTCTGGGCGAAGGACGGCGACGACTTCATCAACATCCGGCGTATCCTGCCCGGCAATCGCCTTGGCGACATCGTCATCTACCGGCTCGACGACCAGCATCGGCTGAAGAACGTCACGCTCGCCGATCGCGCCCTTTACGACAACAAAAAATGGCATCTGGTCGATCTGCAATCCATCGACCTGTCGGAGCGGGGCTTCCGCATCACGCGCAAGCCGAAGGTGGACTGGGCGCTGCTGCTGAAGCCCAGCCTGCTGCGCGCCGTGGTCATCGACCCGGTCGCGCTGCCGGCCTCCAGCCTGTACAGCTACATCGGCTATCTCAAAGCCAGCGAACAGGACGCCAAGCCGTTCGAGGTGGCGCTGTGGAACCGCATCATCACGCCGTTGGTCACCGTCGTGATGCTGGTGCTCGCGGTACCCTTCGTGTTCGGCAATCTGCGTTCCACCGGCATCGGCCAGCGGCTGTTCCTCGGCATCGTCATCGGCCTGGGTTTCTACACGCTGAACCGGGCGTTCTCCTTCATGGCGCTGGTGTACAACCTGAACACGCCATTGACCGTGACCTTCCCGAGCCTGCTGGTACTCGCCTGGGCGCTGGTGATGTTGCGACGGGCGCGCTAGGATGAA
>JALULB010000028.1 GCA_027041035.1 Sedimenticola sp.
GGTGAGTTCGATGGAATGCTCGAACCCCATCCACGGGATGTCCTCGGCGGGCGCGACGCCGTGGTTGCCTTGGTTGGTGCCGCCATAGCATTCCGCGTCGGTATTCAGTATCTCGCGATAGTGGCCATGGGTGGGCAGGCCGATGCGATAACGCTGGCGGGGAACCGGGGTGAAGTTGAAGATACACACGGTGTGCCCGCCATCATGCTGGCGCAGAAAGCTCAACACCGACTGCTCGCTGTCGTGGCAGTCGATCCAGCGAAAGCCGTCGGATTCGAAATCGTGGTGATGCAGGCTGTCATCGTCACGGTAGAGCCGGTTCAGATCGCGTACCAAGGTATGCACGCCCTGGTGCGACGGGGAGTCCAGCAGCGACCATTCGAGCTCCCGGCTGGCATCCCATTCACCACGCTGCGCGAGCTCGGCGCCCATGAACAGCAGTTTCTTGCCCGGATGCGCGGTCTGCCAGGCATACAGCAGGCGCAGATTGGCGAACTTCTGCCAGTCGTCGCCGGGCATCTTCTCCAGCAGGCTGCGCTTCATATGCACGACCTCGTCGTGCGATAGCGGCAGCACAAAGTTCTCGGTATAGGCGTAGAGCTGGCTGAAGGTCAGACGTTCGTGGTGAAAACGCCGGTAGACCGGGTCGTGCTGCATGTATTCCAGGGTGTCGTTCATCCAGCCCATGTTCCATTTCATGCTGAAACCGAGGCCGCCCATCCACACCGGACGCGAGATCATCGGCCATGCGGTGGATTCCTCGGCGATGGTCACCATGCCGGGGAAGCGTTCGTGTAATACCTCGTTCATCTCCTTCAGGAAGGCGATGGCCTCGAGGTTCTCGCGACCACCGAACTCGTTCGGTATCCATTCGCCGGGGTCGCGCGAATAATCGAGATAGAGCATCGACGCGACCGCGTCGACACGCAGGCCGTCGATATGAAACTCCTCCAGCCAGTACACCGCGTTGGACAGCAGGAAGTTCTTCACCTCGTTGCGCCCATAGTCGAATACCAGCGTACCCCATTCGCGATGTTCGCCACGCCGTGGGTCGGCGTGCTCGTAGATCGGCTGGCCGGTGAAACGCGCCAAGGCGAAGTCGTCACGCGGAAAATGCGCCGGCACCCAGTCCAGGATGACACCCAGGCCGGCCTGATGACAGCGGTCGACCAGCTCGCGCAGGCCGTCGGGATCGCCGAAACGCGCGGTCGGCGCGTAGTAGCCGGAAACCTGGTAGCCCCAGGATTCGTCCAGTGGGTGCTCGCTCACCGGCAGCAGCTCGATATGCGTGTAGCCCAGATCCAGCACATAGGGGATCAGCCGGTCCGCGATCTCCTGGTAGCCAAGGAAACGGCCATCCTCGCCACGCCGCCAGGAACCCAGATGCACCTCGTAGGCGTTCAGAGGGCTGTGCTGCCAGTCCCATTCGGCGCGTTGGCGCATCCAGTCCTCGTCCAGCCATCGATGCTGGCTCGGCGCGACGATGCGGGATGCCGTGTCGGGACGCAGGGTCATCATTTGCGCATAGGGGTCGGTCTTCAGCAGCAGATCGCGTTGCTCGCTGAGAATCTCGTATTTGTACAGATCCCCGGGCGTCAGGCCCGGAATGAACAATTCCCAGACGCCGGAAACCCCGAGGTTGCGCATCGGGTGCCGCAGTCCGTTCCAGCCGTTGAAGTCGCCGACCACCGAGATACGTCGCACCGCCGGCGCCCACACGGCGAACAGACAGCCCTCGATGCCATCGACCTCGCGTGGATGCGCGCCGAGAAAACGGTAGGCGTGGTGATGCCGGCCCTCGCCGAACAGATGCAGATCCAGATCGCCGGTCAATGGCAGAAAGGTGTAGGGCGATACCGCTCGCTGGCTGGAGCCATCGTGTTTCTCGATCCATGCCAGATGATAGTGTCGCGGTACGCGGCGCATTTCCTCGCCGGACAAATGGGCGACGAAGATGTCGCTGCCGGTGAGGCGTTGCATCGGACCGAAGCCTTCCAGCTCCACGTGCTCCGCCGATGGGAGGAAGGCGCGCACGACCTCGCCGTCGCCGTCGGGATGGCGGCCGAGCACGCTGAACGGATCATGCAGCTCACCTGTTTGCAGCATTTTCAATGCCGGGTCGAGCCGGGTTTTTTCTGGCGTCATTTCAGTCACCTATCGATGCCTCTGATCAGGCCTGAGTGAAGCGGATGCGTAAGCGCACCGTGAACTGCTTGCCGAAACATTACGTGGATTCAAGCTATACATACCACGATACTTCGGTAAATCCGATAACCTATGTTTTGCGCCGTGGCGTTGGATCCGGAAGGCGGCGTGCCGATTCGACCCGGCGGTGAATCTCGATGCCGAGATCGTCCGCTATCTGGTCCCAGTCGAACCGCCACTGCCAGTTGCCGTTTGCATGTCCCGGCAGATTCATGCGCGCCTCGGAACCAAGTCCAAGATAGTCCTGTAGTGGCACGATCGCCAGGTTGGCGGCGCACGAGAAAGCGGTTTCTATCAGCAACCAGGCGATATCCGGCGCCTGTTCGGGCGATGCGCCAAGCTGCTCCAGGACCCAGGACTGTTCGTCCGGTTTCAGGCCGCGGAACCAGCCGAGCGTGGTGTCGTTGTCATGCGTGCCGGTGTAGACCACGGTGTCCGGCTGGATGTTCTTCGGCTTGTGCGGGTTGTCCTCGAAGGCGTCGAAGGCAAACTGCAATACCGCCATGCCGGGCAGCTTGAAACGCTTGCGCAGTTCGACGACCTCGGGGGTGATCACGCCGAGATCCTCGGCAACGATCGGCAGTTCGCCCATCTGTTCGCGCAGGGTCTCAAGCAAGGTCGCGCCGGGAACCTTCTCCCAATAGCCGTCGACGGCGGTTTCGCAACTCGCCGGGATAGTCCACACGGCTTCCAGGCCGCGAAAATGGTCGATGCGCACGATGTCGAACCAGTCCAGGTGATGACGCATGCGCGCCATCCACCAACTGAAACCGTCGGCCTGCATCGCCTGCCAGTTGTATTGCGGATTGCCCCAACGCTGGCCGGTTTCCGAGAAATAATCGGGCGGCACGCCGGCGACCACGGTCGGCTCGCCGCGCTCGTCGAGCAGGAAATAGGGACGGTGCGTCCATACATCGGCGCTGTCGTGGGCGATAAAGATCGGCATGTCGCCGAACAGGTGGATGTCGCGCTCGGCGGCGTATTCGCGGATCTGGAGCCAGCGCTCGTGCAGACGAAACTGCTGGCGACGAATGGCGTCGATCTGATGCTTGTGACTCTGGCGCGCCTTTTCCAACGCACCGGGTTCACGATCCCGGTAGGCGGCCGGCCAATGCGTCCAGGGCTGCTGGTCGAACTGGGCCTTCAGCGACTCGAACAGCGCGAAATCCTCCAGCCAATGGCGCTGTTGCGCGCAATAGTGGCGGTAGGCGTCCTGATCGTCGATCGGCGTGGCCAGCGCCGGGTTGTCCAGCAACCCTGGATTCGCGGCAAACGCGGAGGGGCTCTGATAGGGCGAATGGGTCTGATCCGGTATCGTCAGCGGCAGCATCTGCCACACCGACAGCCCGGATCCGGCGAGAAAATCCAGCCAGCGCAAGGCATCGTCGTCCAGCTTGCCGGAGGGTAGCGAGGTGGGATGCAGCAACACGCCCGCGCGGCGCCGCTTGAGTGGGTCGGCCGGCACGCTAGCCACCGCTTCCCTGGCCGTGGCCGCGACGCATGGAACCGCCGCCTTCTGCGTTGCCACCGCCGACGGACAACGGTTCGTCCAGATTCGCCGGTACCGCGAGACCGAGCAGGGTATGCAGGTTCTTCAATTGCTGGCGGTACAGCTCGTCGAAATCGCGCACGCTGTCGGACGGGTTGTAGTCGCCGAACCACCAGAACCAGTCCGAGCCCTCGCAGATTGCCAACTGCTGCTCGGCGGCCTTGCGTTTCCCGGCGGGCAGCTTGTCGATGTGGGCGTCGTAGGCGAGCTTGGCTTCGACGAGGCGATCCCAGGCGCGGTTCTTGTCCGGATTGCCGATCCAGGTCGAGAACGAACCGTACACCCAGCTGCCGGCGCACAGATGCGGCAGTTCCAGCCCGGTGGTGCTGATCGAGGCCTCGGCGAAGGTCGTCAGCTTGATGCGTTCGCTGTGCGCCAGATGTTCGTACAGCGACTGGAGAAAGGCGTTGCCGTTGTCCGGGTAGTGTTCCCAGGCGTTCTCCCCGTCGAGGATGATGCTGACCACATGATCGCTGGGCTGGTCGGCGAGAAAGTCGGCGATGTTCTCCAGGTTCCCGACGAAATCGGCGGCTGCCTTGTCCGCCTCCCAGCCCTGGTATTCGAAGCCGATCAGGTCGGAAAGGCCATCGTCGCGGAAGAACAGTCGGCATTCCTGGTCGGGCAGATGATGCGACTTGAACAAGGTGCGCCGCGAATGCAACTGACCCTCGCCGAAGTTGGAGAGGTAGCAACTGTTGTGCCACACACCCTCGCCGGAGGCCGTCCAGCGAAAATCGTATTCCTCGATCAGCTTCACCGCTTCCTCGCTGACGCCGCCTTCGGACAGCCACATGCCCACCGGGCGAAAGCCGAAATGATCCTCGAACACCCGCAGGCCGTGCTCGATATGCCAGCAGGCGCGTTTGCCGCCGCCGGGGTAGCCGCTCGCCTCGGGTGACGGCGAATCCGGCAGCGCGCAATGCATGGAATCGAAATCCAGCAGTAGAGGCACGATCGGATGCCCGTAGGGCGACATGGATATCTCGATCTGACCGCTTTCGTGCAGCTTGCGGTAACGCGCGATCAGGTCGGTGAAGGCATCGGCGATCAGTTGCAGCAGCGCGCGTCGGTCGTCGGCATCGAAGTTCCGCGCCTTCTTCATCAGGCGTCGCGCGGTATCCGTCTGTTTCAGCGAATGGCCGAGCCAGGAGAGGTGATACCAGGTCAACAGGTCGAAAAAATACTGATCGTTCAGAAAGCCGAGCAGGGCCTCGTCGATGTCGTGCCCGTGCTTCGTCCAGCCGAGCAGTTCGGCGAAGGCCGGATAGGGGTCGATCATGCGCGGCGCATGCGCGCGGCTGCAATCCATCACGAGTTTCTTGCGCGCGGCGATATCCTCGGCGATCGGGATCGCGCCGGAGAGCTGATTCAGCAACGGATCGTCGAACGGGCGGGCATCCTTCAGCCAGGCTTGCAATTGGCGATCGTAGTCGTCGATCTGTTCGAGCAGCACCGGGGCAAAATTCACCACCGCGCGCATGCGCGGCTGGGCCTCCAGGTGCGCCGCCATGTCGGTGTAATCCTTCATCGCATGCAGGTACACCCAGGGCAGGCGATAGGGACCGTCGAGGGTTTCGCGATACCACGGCTGGTGCATATGCCAGCACAGGACGACATTGAGTTTCTTGTTCATTGTGTGTGGGGCCTTTGCGCTAGTTTTGGGGTAACTACTCAGCTAACCGCTGAAATGCGCCAGCTCTGCGTTCAAAAATGATCATTTACACTTGTAAAATCACATTTTTTGCCTTGATCTGACGCATTTCAGCGGCGATCTGAGCAGTTACCCTTTGGGTTCGGGAACACCCGACGGACGGTGTTCTCGGAAGGAGCCGGTGGTGTGATTCTCCGGCTCCGCTATCCT
>JALULB010000029.1:0-2347 GCA_027041035.1 Sedimenticola sp.
CTCGGCGCGCTGGATGAGCCGTCCGCTGTCGTCGAACAGCAACAACGCCAGTCCTCCGCTCAGCAGGGTGAGCATCTCCCAGCGGTCCTCGCCGGGATGGCGGTGCGGGCTGACGCAGGTATCCGGCTCCAGCGCGACCAGCATGCGTTGCACTGGATCCTCCGCTTCGGGGTGAAGGCAGTCGTGCGCGCGTTTGCGTTCAGATTTGCGTGCCTGGTTGATAAGGTTGTCTAATCGTGCTTGATCCAGTTGTTTCAATCGTCGTTACCCGGAGAAAATATGTCACATTCAAAAGCATCGATCATCATACTCCCGGCCCTGCTGCTGGCAAGCGCCTGTGAACAGCAAACCGCGACCGAGCCCGCGCCGAAGAAGAGCGCCTATGCGGAGATGGTGAAACAGGCGCGCGGCAGCGCGGAGGATGCCGGGCAGCAGATCCAGCAGACCGCGCGGCGCGGTGACGCCATCAGGGACATGATCGGGGAGGGGCGCAAATGACCTTCCAGATGGTATGGAAATGACCTGTAAAATGGAATGAAAAGCGGTAATATGACCGCTCCATAAACAATTTATCCCGGAGGGAATGAAGATGAAGAGATTGCTGATTCTGCTGGCCGCGATGGCGATCGCCAGCCTCGCGGTTTCCGCTTGTAGCACGATGGAAGGCGTGGGCAAGGACATTCAGAAGGGCGGCGAGGCGATCGAGAAGAAAGCCAAGGAGTGATCTTATCCGCTAGCAGGCCGTCGGGGCGGGTTTTGTCCGCTTCCCGTGGCCGCGTCCGCGCGCTCGCGATAGCGTAGCCACGCCATGATCGCGAGCAGTCCGGCCAGCAGCGTGGGCACGGCGCGCGGGCCGAGGGTCGCGTAGGGCGTCATGCCGCCCATCGGCACGACCCTGGCGCTGAGAATCTCCCGTTTCATCAGGCCGGAGCGCGCCTTCAGCGCCCCGTTGGGCCCGATGATCGCGGAGACCCCGGTGTTGGTCGCGCGCAGCATGTAGCGGCCACTCTCCATCGCGCGCATGCGCGCCATCTGCAAATGCTGCCAGGGGGCGGCGGAGTCGCCGAACCAGGCGTCGTTGCTGACGTTGATCAGGAAGGCCGCGTCGGGCAGGGCCTCGATGACCTCGCCGCTGAAGATGTCCTCGTAGCAGATCGAGATGCCGGCCGGGTAGCCGGCGGCGTCGAGCAGCGGACGTTTCGCCTCGCCGGGGCTGAACGCCGCCATCGGTATGCCGAGCGCGTCGATAACCGGGCGGGTCAGCGCCGGCAGTGGCGCGTATTCCCCAAAGGGCACCAGGTGACGTTTCGCGTAGATCGCCGGTTTGCCGGTGCCCGCCGGGCGTACCACGGCGTTGAAGTAATCCTTTGATCCCGGTTTTGCCACCGGTATGCCGAGCAGCAGATCCGAGCCTTTCGCGCGCAGTCGGCGCGCGAGCGGGTTCAGCCAGTAGGCATCGATGCGGTGCAGAAAGGACGGCACGGCGGTCTCCGGCCAGAGGATCAGGCGCGAGCGGCCGGCGACCTTCTCGCTCATCGATGCGTAGAGGCGCAGCGTCGGGCGTAACTGTTCGGGCTTCCATTTGTCGCGCTGGGCGATGTTCGCCTGCACGATGCTGACCTCGAAGGCCTTGCCGGTCGGTGTCGTCCAGTGGCGCTGTTGCAGCCAGGGCAGGCCAAACCACAGGCCGAAGGCGAGCACCGCCACCGCGACACGCATCCGCCAGCCGGCGCCGAATGCCGCCAGCAGCAGCCCGCTGGCGAGCGCGATCAGCCAGCTCAGCAGCCACACCCCGCCCAATGGCGCGAGTGCCGCAAGCGGGGTATCTGTCTGCGTATAGCCGAGCAGCAGCCACGGAAAGCCGGTGAACAGCCAGCCGCGCAGCCATTCACCGAGAACGAATGCCGCCGGCATCAGGACAAGCCGGTTCAGCGTCGCGGAACGACCACGAAGACGCGCGACCAACCAGCCGGCCAGCGCCGGGAACAATGCCAGATAGGCGATGAAGACCAGCGCGATGGCCATCGCCGTCAGCGTGCCGAGGTTGCCGTACTGGTCGATGCTGATATGCAGCCAGAAGACGCCAAAGCCGAACAGCCCGAGACCCCAGAACCAACCATCGCGAAACGCCTGTGCCGGGGTACGCGCGTTGCCCCAGTAGTGGAACAGCAGCATCAGTGAGGGAAACACCGCCCAGCTCCAGTCCCAGGGCGCGAAGGCGCGGCTGGCGAGCGCGCCGGCAAGCAACAGCGGGAACCATCGGCTGACCAGCAGACGTGCGATCAAGCAGCGTCCCCCGGATGGCCGCCGGCGGCGCCCTGTTCCGTCTGTCGCCGTTGCGTGATGG
>JALULB010000029.1:2357-16093 GCA_027041035.1 Sedimenticola sp.
CGGCTGTCGGCGCGCACCACGCGAATCTGGAAATCGCCGATGACGATGGTCTCGCCGCTTTTCGGCAGCCGGCCGAAGGCATGGGTCACCAGACCGCCGATGGTCTCGAACTCCTGGTCGCTGAGTTGCGCGCCGAAGTAGTCATTGAAATCATCGACCGGGGTCTGCGCCTTCACGGTGTACTCGTCGTCGCCGAGCTTCAGGATGCTGGCGCCTTCCTCGAAATCGTGTTCGTCCTCGATCTCGCCGACGATCTGTTCCAGTACGTCCTCGATGGTCACCAGACCGCTGGCCGCGCCATATTCGTCGATGACGATGGCCATGTGATTGCGGCTGGCGCGGAACTCCTTCAGCAACACGTTCAGGCGCTTGCTCTCCGGCACGAATACCGCCGCGCGCAACACGTCGCGCATGTTGAAGCGGCGTTCGCCCCGCTCGCAGTAGCCGAGCAGATCCTTCGCCAGCAGGATGCCGACCACCTCGCCCTTGTCGTCGGCGATCACCGGGAAGCGCGAATGCGCGGTCTCGACCACGGTCGGCAGGAGTTCCTCCAGCGGCGCATCCCGGCAGATCACCGTCATCTGCGCGCGTGGCACCATGATATCGCGCACGCGCAGGTCGGAGACCTGCAACACGCCCTCGATCATCGTCAAGGCGTCGGTATCCAGCAGGGATCGGGCGCGCGCCTGTTTTACCAGGTTCAGCAGCTCCTCGCGGTTATCCGGCCCGCGCGGGGCGCCGACCAGCAGGCTGGCCAGCCACGCCCGGAAGCGCGGGCCGATGGGACTTCGATCTTTATTCATAAGGGCGGTTTTCAGTCCTGGGAGGATTGATAGGGGTCGGCGATGCCGAGATCGGACAGGATTGCAATCTCGCGGGCTTCCATGGCATTGGCTCCGGCGGGCTCGATGTGGTCGAAACCGCGCAGATGCAGGACGCCATGCACGACCATGTGCACCCAGTGGGCGGCCGCCGGCTTGCCCTGTCGGGCGGCCTCGTCGTTCACCACCTGGGCGCAGATCACCAGGTCGCCGAGGTGCGCGACCTCCAGCCCCGGCGGCGCCTCGAACGGAAATGACAGCACATTGGTCGGACGCTTCTTGCCACGGTACTCGGTATTCAGCGCCTGGCTCTCGTTTGGTCCGACGATGCGGATCACCAGCTCGGTGTCGGCCGGCAGCCCCTCCAGCGCGGCCTCGGCCCAGTGCTGGAAGTTGCTGTCGTCCGGCGCCATGTCGTCATCGGCGGCGCGCTGTATCTCAACGATCGCCATCTTCATTCTCATGGGTGTCGTAGGCGCTGACGATGCGTTGCACCAGCGGGTGGCGCACCACGTCGCGCGCGCTGAACATCGTGAAGCTGATGCCCTCGACGCCGTGCAGAACCTCCAGCGCGTGGCGCAGGCCGGAACGCTGACCGCGCGGCAGGTCCACCTGGGTCACGTCGCCGGTGATCACCGCGGTGGAGCCGAAGCCGATGCGCGTCAGGAACATCTTCATCTGCTCCGGCGTGGTGTTCTGCGCCTCGTCGAGGATGATGAAGGCCTCGTTCAGGGTGCGACCGCGCATGTACGCGAGTGGCGCGACCTCGATGACGTTGCGTTCGACCAGCTTGTCGACGCGCTCGAAACCGAGCATCTCGTACAGGGCGTCGTACAGCGGGCGCAGGTAGGGGTCGATCTTCTGGCTCAGGTCGCCGGGCAAAAAGCCAAGCCGCTCGCCGGCCTCCACCGCCGGACGCACCAGCAGGATGCGGCGTACCTGGTCGCGCTCCAGTGCATCCACCGCGCAGGCGACCGCCAAGTAGGTTTTGCCGGTGCCGGCCGGGCCGATGCCGAAGTTGATGTCGTGCGTGACCACGCTGTGCAGGTAGACCTGCTGGTTCGGGCCGCGCGCGCGCACCAGGCCGCGCCGGGTCTTGATCACGGTTTCGGGCAGATCACGCGCGCTTTCCGCGATCGCCGCGTCGATCCCGGAGGATTGCAGAAACAGATGCACGCGCTCGGGGTTCAGGGTTTCCTCGGCGCTGGCGGCATACAGGTCCTGCAACACCTGGCCACCGGCGGCGATCGCCTGCTTCTCGCCGACCAGTTGGAACTGGCTGCCGCGATTGGAGATCTCGATGCCCAGGCGGCGCTCGATCTGGCGCAGATGCTCGTCCAGCAGGCCGCACAGATTCGCCAGCCGGGGGTTGTCCTCCGGCAGCAGTGCAAAGTTCAGGGTTTCGGGGTGCTCGTTACGGGCGTTCATGAATCAGCTGGCCGCGCGTGTCGGCAGCCATTCACCGCGTAGCGAGTTCGGCAATGCCTCGCTGATGCGCACATCGACGAACTCGCCGATCAGCTCCGCCGGGCCATCGAAATTCACCACCCGGTTGTTCTCGGTGCGGCCGGCCAGTTGTGCCGGGTTCTTGCGCGACGGCCGGTCGACCAGCACGCGCTGTACCGTGCCGACCATGCGCCGACTGATGCCGCTGGCCATCTCGTTGATGCGGCGCTGCAGGCGCGCGAGGCGCTGCTGCTTCACGCGCGGCGGCGTGTCGTCGCGCAGGTCGGCGGCCGGGGTGCCGGGCCGCGCGCTGAAGATGAAGCTGAAGGAGTGATCGAAACCGATGTCCTCGATCAATTGCATGGTCGCCTCGAAATCGGTATCGCTCTCGCCGGGGAAGCCGATGATGAAGTCGGATGACAGGCTGATGTCCGGGCGGATCTCGCGCAGGCGGCGGATCCGGGCCTTGTATTCCAGCGCGGTGTGGCCGCGCTTCATCAATGCCAGAATGCGGTCGGAACCGCTCTGCACCGGCAGGTGCAGATGGCTGACCAACTGCGGCACGTCGGCATACACATCGATCAGCGGATCGCTGAACTCGACCGGATGCGAGGTGGTGAAACGGATGCGCTCGATGCCGTCGACCGCCGCGACATAGCGGATCAGCAGCGCCAGATCCGCCTGTTCACCGTCGTGCATGAGGCCGCGAAAAGCGTTCACGTTCTGGCCGAGCAGATTGATCTCGCGCACCCCCTGCCTGGCCAGCGCCGCGACCTCGGCGATCACGTCGTCGAACGGCCGGCTGATCTCCTCGCCGCGCGTGTACGGCACGACGCAGTAGGTGCAGTACTTGGAGCAGCCCTCCATGATCGAGACAAAGGCCGTCGCGCCCTCGGCGTGCGGTTCCGGCAGGCGGTCGAATTTCTCGATCTCCGGGAAGGAGACATCCACGACATGCCGCTGGCCGGCGTTTGCCTGCTCCAGCAGCCGTGGCAGGCGGTGCAGGGTCTGCGGGCCGAACACCAGGTCGACATAGGGCGCGCGTGCCTGGATCGCTTCGCCCTCCTGGCTGGCGACGCAGCCGCCGACGCCGATCACCAGATCCGGCCGCGCCGCCTTCCACGGACGCCAGCGGCCGAGCTGCGAGAACACCTTCTCCTGCGCCTTCTCGCGGATCGAGCAGGTGTTCAGCAACAGCACATCGGCCTGCTCGGCGTCGTCGGTCAGTTCCAGTCCGTGAGATTCGCGCAAAACGTCCGCCATCTTGGCCGAGTCGTACTCGTTCATCTGACAACCAAAGGTCTTGATATAAAGCTTGCGCGCCATGGAAACGGGATATTTAAGAAGGGTCTTATATTGTAGCTGGCGTCCGCGACTTTGCCAAACCCGGCACGTTTTTCGCCCGCCGGAGAGTGGTCAAGTCGGCCACTTCCTGACATAATGAAGCGGCTTTCGCGAGCGAAATACACAGGGACGTGAATCCTCTCCGGTCGGCGTGGCCGCTGGCAAACCCTCTCCCGGGCCCTTAGCTCAGTTGGTTAGAGCAGTGGACTCATAATCCATTGGTCGAAGGTTCGAGTCCTTCAGGGCCCACCACATACCGTAAACCTTCCGCGAAGGTAGTGTACTGAGCCAGAAGGGCTGTACTGAACGCCCCATGGCAACACTGGTCAAGACACCTTTATGTGGAAATACACCTAAGTTGTTGATTTTCAAGGGCCTGGGGTGGTGCGGCCTGTGCATCCCTGTCCCGCTGTGCCAGCGCCAGGAGAAGGGTTGATGCCTCAATCAGCTCCACGGGATTCCGTTCGCTTCCCCAGTGTGGCGTAAGATCCGCCAGGCGCTCGCACGAGACAATTCCGAACCGCCTTTCGGGGTCATCCGGTTTATGTGTGCTGATGGTGGTTACGATCAGATCGCTGGATCAGGCTTTCGAGAGGGATATGCAGCCCCTCCCAGAGATTACGGATCATATCGATGGAGAGGGGGCGTTTGCGATTCAGCACCTCGGATACACGCCCGCTTTTGCCGATGTATGGTTCCAACGCCTTACGATCAAGTCCACCCTGCTCCATGCGAAACAAGATCGCTTCGATAGGATCAGGTGGGGTAATAGGATGGTGCTTATCCTCATATGCCTCGACCAGCGTAATTAGCACATCGAGCTTGTCGCCTTCAGGGGTATCAGCTTCAGCCCCCCCAAAGTTGCTCGATCTCGGCCAGAGCCGCATCGTAATCCTGCACTGTCTTGATAGGGCGAATATCCATCGTTCTATCCTCGCTATTACTTCAAATTGAGCTTGTCGTATTGTTTATGTTTATGAGTGCCTGTAAAACCCCGAACCATGGTTGGTGCGCTGAAGAGTTCCCGCGCGTACAGGGGTATCTTCAGGATGTGGTCGGTGCGCGCGGTGGGCGGCTGTGTGGATCGCCGGCGATGATCTCGCAGACCAGGTGATCGGGTGACGCAAGCAGGTCTTCGTAGCCGGCGGGTTTCAATAGACCGTCCGACATGGCGAAAGTGTAGCGGGTGCGCGCCTTTCCTCCGTCGGGTTGGCGCAAGCTGGTCATCCAAGCGGCCGCATCCGCGTGATATGATAGCCGCCCGCCATAGGCATCCCGCCACGCCCGCAAGGAGCACGCATTGCCAGATTCCGCGCATCGAGAACCCGTTGTCGAAGTCGAGATTGAACACGGTCGCATCACGCTGTTGGGCACCGCGCATGTCTCGCGGGCAAGCGCCGACAAGGTGCGGGAGTTGCTCGCCGGGGGCGATTTCGATGCCGTCGCGGTGGAGCTGTGTCCGAGTCGTTATCAGGCATTGATCGACCCGGATGCGTTGAGCAAGATCGATCTATTCCAGGTCGTGCGTCAGGGCAAGGCGACGCTGGTCGCCGGGCAGCTGGCGCTGGGCGCTTTTCAACAGCGACTTGCCGAGCAGTTCGACATCGAGCCGGGGGCCGAGCAGCGTGCCGCGATCAGCGAGGCCGAGCAACGCGGTCTGCAACTGTTGTGCATCGATCGTGATATCGGCACGACACTGAAGCGCACGCTGGCGAACGTGCCCTGGTGGAAGCGCATGGGGCTGTTCAGCGCGTTGATTGCATCGGTGCTGTCGCGTCAGGAGGTCTCCGAGCAGGAGATCGAGGCGCTGAAGGAAGGCGACATGCTCGACGCCACCTTCGCCGAGTTCGCCGAGGATCGCAGCGAGATCTACCAGCCATTGATCGCCGAACGCGACCGCTACATGGCGGCCAAGCTGATCGAGGCCCTGCGCGACAAGCCGGGGCGGCATATCCTCGCGGTGCTCGGCGCCGGGCATCTGGCCGGCACCCAGGCGGCACTGGCGGAAGGCATGCCGGACACCGCGAGCACCATCGCGGAACTGGAAACACTGCCGGAGAAAACACGCGTCTGGAGATTCGTGCCGTGGCTGATCGTACTGCTGGTATTCATCGGCTTCGGGATCGGCTTCGCGCGCAGCCCATCGCTCGGCTGGTCGCTGGTATGGGACTGGGTGCTGATAAACGGCAGCCTGTCGGCGCTGGGCGCGCTGATCGCCGGCGGCCATCCCGGCACCGTGCTGACCGCCTTCGTCGCTGCGCCGATCACCTCGCTGAACCCCACCGTCGGCGCCGGCATGGCGACCGCGGCGGCGGAGCTCTACTTCCGCAAACCGACCGTCGGCGACTTCTCGCGACTGCGGCATGACACCACCCACTGGAAAGGCTGGTGGCATAACCGCGTGTCACGCACCCTTCTGGTGTTCATCTTCAGCACGCTGGGTTCGGCTGTGGGTACCTGGCTGGCGGGATTTCGGATATTCGACAAGTTGACCTGAGACGCTTCAGACGGTAGTGATGCTCGATCTCCAGCCTTGACAGTCGAATAATGTGCATATACACTTTAATCATGCCTGACACCGATACCCTATGTGATCTTCAGCAATGCCGGGAAATCGGCTTGCGCTGCGCGGTGTTGAATCTGCGCAAGGCGTCGCGGGTGATGACGCGGCTGTATGAAGACATCATGAAGCCCAGCGGTTTGTTGCCGACGCAGTTCAGCCTGTTGGTGGCGGTGCGGGCGCGTGGGCCAGTGGGTATCACCCGGCTGGCGGAGGCGTTGTCGATGGATCGCACCACGCTGACGCGCAATCTGCGTCCGTTGGCGCGCGAGGGCTTGTTGACGATAGAACGGGCCTCGGGTGATCGGCGCGCGCGGCAGGTGAGTCTGAGCGACGCGGGCCTGGCGCGCCTGGAAGTCGCGTTACCGTTGTGGCGGGAGGCGCAAAGGCGTACCGCCGAGTTGCTCGGCGAGGCGCGCCTAGATCGCCTGTTGGGTGACCTGCGCGCGGTGGTGGAGCGTGGCGGCGAGCGGATTGCCGAATGACGGCCTGTGCTTTTTTTTCGTGCAATTAGGTGTAATTACACTTATATGCCGCCCGGCGGATGAGAGAGGAGATTTCTGAATGACCGACGAAAGCCTGAAAATGACACGCGCCTGGCG
Source organism: Sedimenticola sp. (assembly GCA_027041035.1). GTDB lineage: Bacteria > Pseudomonadota > Gammaproteobacteria > Chromatiales > Chromatiaceae > JALSSX01. The sequence goes on from JALULB010000029.1 coordinate 9,131, forward strand.
GGTGTTCTGGTGGATTACCGCTTTTCCGAAGCGTGTCATTCTGCTGGGTCTGGTGCTGATGCTCGGCAGCGGGGTGTTTATCCCGAGCTTGGTGAAGGACACCCGCTCGGATGCCTTTCTGCCGGACGACGAGCCGGCGCTGGTGTATCGCGACAAGGTCAAGCAGATCTTCGGTCTTTCCGATCCGATGGTGGTGGCGGTGCTCAACGACGGGCCGCGCGGTGTTTTCAATCCGCATACCCTCGCCCTGGTCGACTGGCTGACCCGGGAGATCGCCAAGCTGGAGAATGTCGACCCGGATCGCATCACCAGCCTGGCCACCGAGAACGATATCCGGGGTGACGCGGAGGGTATGCGGGTAGAGCCGTTCTGGGAGGATGCGCCGCCAAGCACCCAGCAACAGGCCGACGCGGTGCGCGCGGCGGTGATGGACTTTCCGCTTTACCTCGGCAGCCTGGTCGCGGCGAACGGTGGTGGCACGCTGATCGTCGCCGAGGTCGCGGATCAGGCCAGGGCGCAACAGTTGTATCAGGATCTACTGGCGTTGGCCGGGCGCGCGCCGGTCGGTCCGGGGGAGGTGATCCATGTCGCCGGCGAGGGCGCGGTCAGCGGCTACATGGGCAGTTACATCGATGCCGACGCCCAGCGCCTGAACCCGCTGGCGGCGATCATCATCACCACGGTGTTGTTCATTGCTTTTCGCACGCCGCGCGGCGCCTTGTTGCCGAATCTCGTGGTGCTGGCCACGGTGGCGGCGGCGCTGGGCCTGATGGCAGCCTTCGGGGTGCGCTTCTTCGTCATCACCAATGGATTGTTGCCGGTGCTGATCGGCATCGCGGTGGCGGATTCGATTCATATCTTCAGCCAATACTACGAGGAGCAGGCGCGCCATCCCGGCGACGACGCACGCGTGATCGTGGTGCGCGCCATGACGCGCCTGTGGCGGCCGATCAGCATGACGACGCTGACCACGCTGGCCGGATTCTTCGGCTTGTACCTGGCTTCGGTGATGCCGCCGATGAAGTATTTCGGCCTGTTCGCGATGGTCGGCGTAAGCGCGGCCTGGGTGTATTCCGTCAGCGTGCTGCCCGCGTGGCTGAGCCTGCTGAAGCTCAGGCCCAGCCCGGCCTACCGCCTGGCGCCCAAGTCGGATACCCAGCGCGTCGATGCCTTCGGTCGCGCGATGACGGCTTTCGGCCGGGGCGTGGTCAGGTGGCCCGGCCTGGTACTGGGGCTGGCCGCCGTGGTCGGTGTGGTCGGTATCCATGGCGCCGCCCACCTGGAACTCAACGAGATGCGCATCCGTGTGTTTCAGCGGGATGAGCCGATCGTGCGTGCGGATCACGCCATCAACGCGCGATTCGACGGTGTCTACTATCTGGACATTCTGGTGGAAACGCCGGAGCCGGAGGACATCTTCGCGCCGGCCAACCTGCGGCGTATCGAAGCCTTGCAAGCCTATCTGGAAACCCTGCCGCATGTCGGCGGCAGCACCTCGGTGGTGGATTATCTGAAGCAGATGAACCGCTCGTTGAATGCGGGGCGCGCCGATGCCCATGCACTCCCGGAAGACAAGGATCTGATCGCGCAGTACTTCCTGCTGTATTCGGCGAGCGGCGATCCGGACGACTTTCAGGAGGAGGTGGACTACGACTACCGGCTGGCGAATGTCCGCGTCAGCATGGACTCGGGCAAGTACACCGACGAGAAGCTTGTCGTCGAATCCGCGCAAGATTACATCGACCGGCATTTCAATGCGCCCGGGATCGGCGCGACGCTCTCCGGTCGGGTCAACGTCGACTACCACTGGATCAAGCGTCTGGGCGAGACCAACTGGGGCAGCGTGGGCCTCGCGTTGCTGATGGTCTGGCTGATGGCCTCGCTGGCCTTCCGTTCCCTGCTGGCCGGCGTCGTCACCGTGCTGCCGGTCACCCTGACGGTGCTGCTGGTGTACGCGGTGATGGCCTTCAACGGTATCTGGCTGTCGATCGGCACGTCGATGTTCGCCGCGATTGCGATCGGCCTGGGCGTGGATTTCGCGGTGCATACCGTCGAACGCCTGGAGGTGCTGCTGCGCGACGAACGGCTGTCGCTGGATGAATCCATCGTCGCGCTGTTCCCATCCACCGGCCGCGCCTTGCTGTTCAATTTTCTCGCCCTGGCGCTGGGTTTCGGCGTGCTCGCGACCAGCAAGGTCGTGGTGCTTCAGGAGTTCGGCGCGATCGTCGCGCTGGCCGTCACAGTGAGTTTTCTGTCCAGCCTGACCCTGCTGCCGGCGATCGCCAAGGTGTTTCAGCCGCGTTTTCTGGGTTGTGACAAATCCGCGCCGCCGGCGCGAGCGAATCCCGAAGCGATGCCGTAGACGCGATCGCGATAGACATCCGAACAAACCACCTGGAGCAACCTCATGAGCAACACGACAAGTCATCACGCCGACCGGCCCATTGCACTGATTACCGGGGGATCCCGGGGTATCGGCCTCGCCCTGGCGAGGCAGTTTCTCCAGCACGATCATGACCTGATCCTGGTCGCGCGTGACGAAACGACGCTCGCGCGGGCGGCGGAGGATCTGGAGCGGGAGTATCCCGGCCGAGCGGTGACGCCGATCAGCCTGGATCTGAGCGCCGCCGACGCGCCCGCCGAGCTGTTTCGTCGATTGCAGGCGAAGGGTATTCAAATCGATGTGTTGGTGAACAACGCCGGCGTCGGCGACTACGGTCCGTTTGCCGAATCCGATCCGGATCGCCTGTCCGCGATGATGCGGCTCAACATGCAGGCACCGACCGAGCTGATCCGGCGGTTTCTGCCCGCCATGATCGCGCGTGGAAGCGGCCGGATACTCAACGTGGCCTCGCTGACGGCCTTCTTTAGTGGCGGCACCAACTGGAGCAGCTATGTCGCATCCAAGCATTACATGCTGGCCTTCAGTCGCGGGCTGCGCGGCGAGCTCGCCGGCTCCGGGGTCAGCGTCACCGCGCTGTGTCCCGGTCCGGTGGCGACGGATTTCGTTCAGCGCTCCGCCGTTGGCGGTACCCGCGTCTACCGCTGGCTATCGAAGCTCGATCCCAATGCCGTCGCCCGGCGCGCCTGCCGTGCGGCCATGGCGGGTCGGGCGGTCGTCGTGTCGGGCGGGGTCAACAAGTTGCTCGCCTTCCTCGGTGAGCTGCCGCCCCGGGGCATCGCGCGCACGGTGTTCGCCTTTCTGCTGCGTGGCAACGCCTCGGGCGAAACCCTGCCGGAGCGGGTCGCGTGAGCCGTGCGCCCAAGCTCGCCTTCGCGGTCGCCGTGGTGGCGATGGCCGGTCTGTCCGCCTGCGCCGCGCCACGGAACGCGGCGTCGCCAAGCCCGCGTTTCGCGGTCGATAAATCGCTGTTTCCCTACGCATCACACAGCCTGCGTCTGGAGAATGGCGCGGATATTCACTATGTGGACGAAGGCGAGGGGCCGGTGCTGCTGCTGTTGCACGGCAACCCGACCTGGTCGTTCCTGTACCGGCATCTGATCGCCGCGTTGCGGGACGACTACCGCGTGATCGCGCCGGACTATCCGGGGTTTGGCCTGTCCAGCGCGCCGCCGGACTACACCTTCACCGCGTCCGAGCAGGCGGCGTCGATGAGCGAGTTCGTGGAACGCCTGGATCTACGCGGCGTAACGCTGATGGTGCAGGACTGGGGTGGGCCGATCGGCTTCGCCATCGCCGAAGCGCATCCGCGGCGCTTCGATGCGTTTATCATCGGTAACACCTGGGCATGGCCGCTGGAACGCGGCGGACACAAGGTTTTCAGCACGCTGATGGGCGGTTGGCCCGGCCAGTTCGCCGCCTGGTGCTGCAACGGTGTCGTGCGCTTCTTCCTGTCGCAAGGGATGCGGCGGGAGCTGAGCGAGGCCGAACGGGCCATGTACTTCGCGCCGTTCGAGGCACGCGACTCGCGAACGCCGACCCACGTCTTTCCCGCCCAGCTATGGGACGCGGATGCTTTTCTGCGAAAAGTAAGAGCCGGTTTACCCGGTCTCTCCGGGCGACCCGCGTTGATCGTCTGGGGACAGGCGGATTTCGCCTTCCAGAAGCCAGAACGAGAGCGGTTCGAGCAACTGTTCCCGAATCACCAGACCCTGTTGCTGGAGAACGCCGGACATTTCATCCAGGAGGACGCGCCGGACGAGATCATCGCCGCGATCCACGCCTGGACCAAAAACACCCAACTATCCAAAGGAGCACATCATGAGTAAACCTGAATGCCTGAGTCCCTTTTCCTCGCCAGGAACCGCTGACGAAGACCACGCCGGCGTGCATGTCCCGCCACCCGTGCTGCATATCGCCGCCGTTCTCTCCGGTGTCGGGCTGGCCACGGTTTTTCCGTTGAGGTTGCCCGCTCCCACGTGGCTGGCGGTAGCCGGCTTGCTGCTGATGACGGGCGCATTGCTGATCGCCGGCTGGGCGTTTCGCGAGTTCGGCGACAAAAGCAACCCGGTGCCGCCCAATCAGCCCATCGGCGCGTTGATGACGGGCGGCCCGTTCCGCTTCACGCGTAACCCGCTGTATCTGGCGCTGGCGTTGTTGCATGCCGGCATCGGCCTGCTCAGTGGCAATGCCTGGGTGTTGCTTGCGCTGATTCCGTCCTTGCTGATCGTTCGCTTCTACGTGATCGCCCGGGAGGAAGCCTACCTGATCCGGCGTTTCGGCAAGGCTTATCGCGACTATATGGCCAGCGTGCGCCGCTGGTTCTAACCCAAAATATCATGAAGCTGCACGAAGATCGCGCGGCATATCGATTTTTCCGGGTCAGGCCGTTGGTTCCAATCCGACAGACTCCCAGGAGGCAAACATGAACTATCGAAGTGGATGGCTGCTTGCCGGCATGCTGCTGGCGCCCGCACTGGCGATCGCCGCCGAATGGCCGAACGGCGACGAGATCGCGCGGCGCATCAACGCGCGTGACGAGGGCGTCGCAGTGACGCGAAACCTGGACATGCGCATGACCGACCGCCACGGTAAGACGCGCACGCGGGAGACGCGTGCATTTCGCAAATATTATGGTGACGAGAAACGCACGCTGATCATCTATCTCAAACCCAGGAACGTGAAGGGCACCGCCTTCCTGACCTGGGATTATCCCGACGCGGACAAGGACGACGACCAGTGGCTGTACCTGCCGGCGATGCGCAAGGTCCGGCGCATCTCCGCTTCCGATAGAGGCGACTATTTTCTCGGCACCGATCTGAGCTACGAGGAGATCAAGCTCGAATCCCGGGTCGCGATCGATGACTACCGGCGCAAGACCATCGGCGAGGACGAGGTGGACGGCCATCACTGCTATGTCGTCGAGTCCATCCCGGTGGATGCGAAGATCGCCAGGGAACTGGGTTACGCCAAGGTGGAGCAATGCGTGGACAGCGAGATCTGGATGGTGCGCCGCGCGAGATTCTGGGATACCCACGGCAAGCCGCTGAAAACCGCCTATTTCCGCGATATCCGGCGGGTGCAGGGCATCTGGACCCAGCACCGTATCGAGGTGGAGAACCACAAGAGCGGGCACAAGACGCTGTTCCTATTCAGCGACGTGGACTATGCCGCCGGCGTGCCGGACAATCGTTTCAGCCGTAACGCACTGAAGCGCGGGTTGTGATGCGAGTGCCTCGATTGGCGCTGGCCGGATTGCTGCCGGCGGTTGCGTTGTCGCATGCCGCCGGAGACGAATTCTTCGTCGCCCTGCGCGGTCAGTGGGCCGTCGCTATCGACGGCGGCGAAACCCAATCGCTGGAGATGGACCTGGAGCCGGAATGGGTGCGCCGCTTCGACAACGGCTGGCGTCTCACCGTCAGTGGTCGCCTGCGTGTTCAAAATCAAGCTGGCCTACGTCCCGGGGATATGCAGACCGCCGGTTACAGCCCGCTGACGCGCCCGTGGCGAATCAGCGATACGGCCGAGTTCACGCCGCGCGAGTTCTATCTGCAAGGCGAGCGGGGCGGCACCTACCTGACCCTGGGCAAGCAGCAGATCGTCTGGGGCAAGGCCGATGGCCTGAAGGTGCTGGACCGTGTCAATCCGCAATCGTTTCGCGAATTCATCCTGGAAGACTTCGAGGACTCGCGGATTCCGCTTTGGGCGGTGAACGTCGAACGTCCGCTGGGCGACTGGGACGCGCAACTGGTGTGGCTGCCTGATACCAGCGTGCATGCCCTGCCCGGGCGTGGCGCACGCTACGCTTTCAGCGCGCCGATGCTCGTGCCAAGCGTGCCGCCCGGCATGCGGGTCGATCCGCGCGAGGCCAGGCGACCGGGCCGGGTGATCGCCGATTCCGATATCGGCCTGCGCCTGTCCCGCTTCTGGAACGGCTGGGACATCAGCCTGAACTACCTCTATCAGTACGACGACTTCCCGGTGCTCTACCAACAGCCGGGCGTGTCGGAAACCGGCCCGCGAGTGACCATAACACCGCGCTACGAGCGTACGCATGTCCTGGGCGGCAGCTTCAGCAACGCCTTTGGCGACTGGGTGCTACGTGGCGAAGCCGCCTGGTTCAGCGACCGCTACTTCCTTGCGGATCTCGCGCGACAAACGAACGGCATCGCCCAGGCCGGCGAGCTGTCCAGCGTGCTGGGTCTCGACTGGAGCGGAATCCGCGACAGCTTCGTCAGCGTGCAGCTTTTTCAGAGCCGGGTACTGGGCGGCGCGGAAGGCATGCTCCGCGACCGAATCGAAACCACCCTGACCCTGCTGTTGCGGCGCGACTTCAACAACGACACCCTGCACGCACAAACCCTGTGGCTTGCCGGAACCAACCGGGGCGACGGACTGCTGCGCTTCAAACTCAGTTACGACTGGCGGGACGAGCTGCGCGTGTGGCTCGGCGCGGACGTATTCTATGGCGACAGCGAGGGGCTGTACGGGCAGTTCGACAACAATGATAGGGTGTTGGTTGGGGTTGAGGTTGGGGTTAATTGATGGGTGTCCCGTCGTAC